>NZ_JACGVZ010000022.1:0-72276 GCF_014077465.1 Colwellia sp. BRX10-4 | reverse complement strand
TATTAAGGAAGTACTTATGAAAAAATTAATGATTGCTACTACTGTTGGTTTAGCTATTACCCTTGTGGCGGGTTGTGCGCAAAAGTCAGTGGTTCGCTACGGTGATGCGACAGCGGTTGAGACGACCGATATCAACTTTGGCTCTACTGACTTACAAAAAGTTGCTGGAGAAATAACTGACTCGTTATTATTGTCGCCAGTTGTAGGTACGTTAACGCAAAATAAACGTCCGATCATGTTTGTTGAGCGCCTTAAAAATAAAACCAGCGAACATATTGATACTGAATCAATTACTGATTCAATTTCAACAAAATTACTACGTTCAGGCAAGTTTCGCTTTGTTGATATGGCGCGAGTAGAAGCGGCTCGTGAACAAATAAAATTTCAACAAGACAGTGGTATGGTTGACACCAATAAAGCTGTGCAATTTGGTAAGCAAGTTGGCGCTGAGTATATGCTTTATGGGAACTTATCAAGTATTGTAAAATCTAACAAAGACAAGTCTGATGTCTATTATAAATTTACACTACGTTTAATGGATTTAGAAAGTGGCTTAGTTGAATGGGCTGACGAAACTGAAATTCGCAAAACTAAAGTTAAAGCATCAGTGGGTTGGTAAGAGCCGATATTTACTATTTAGGGGGAGATCATGATAACAAAGCTATTTTCTTGTTTGTGCCTATTAACGATTTTATTAAGTCCAATAGTGAATGCACAATATGACAGAAACAAAGCCGTACCTGTCGAAAAAGTTCTCTTTGGAAAAGTACAATCGGTTAGAAATATTACTGAAGTAGAACTTATTGAAGATAAAGAAAAAGGCTGGAAAGTTTTTGGTGGTGCGCTTATTGGTGGTGCGATTGGCAATCAATTTGGTAGCGGTAGTGGCCGTGATGTTGCTACTGTTCTTGGTGCTTTATTAGGTGGCTCTATGGCCAATAATAAAAACCCACAATATCACCGTAAGACGCTTCATTTAGTTGAGTTAATGATAAAAACTGATCAGGGTAAGGAGTTTATGGTCGTACAGTATTTAGATTCAAGAATGATTTTTCAACGTAATGATGCTATCCGGCTGATTTATTTGGAAAATGGCTCCGTACGGCTTGATAAACAAATGTAAATATTCAAATAAATATAGCAGGCTTGATAAAAAGTGAGTTGGTGTTAGCAACTGCTCATTTTTTTTGTTTAAATAATAACGACTTCGATGTCATTATCCTTATCTCGTTCAAAATATAACTGTGCTAGGTCAGCACTACCAAATAATTTTTTGATTTTTTGATAAGCAATGAATTTTTGTCTTGCGAGTTTGGGATCTGTACTTTTAAGCAGAAATAACCAGGTTTTTACCAAAGCAGTTGGCATTCTCTTCATATTATTACTCCTTTAATAACATTTTTATGGAGTATAGATAATCTTAATAAAAAAATGACCTTTATTTTAGAAAAAGGTGCTTAAAGCACACTAGAGTAAATAAAGAGGTTTTAGTTCGTAGTAAAGTACTTGGCTGGCTATCAAGTTTATAACTTAATAGATGAAGGTTATCCGCTTCCTTAATTAGAGACAATATCATCGATATAGCCGCTTTCTATTGTCGTTGAATGAGTTTTTTTCTTCTATCAACAAAAAACCGCTAGATATTGCTATCGAGCGGCGAAAAGTATTTAAAACAAGTTAACTAGCTTTAGTGTTGAATACCACGTTTGTTTTCTTGCCAGCTTTGTTGTAAACCAAAGGTTTTCATCGCTTGTTCAAGGTTATATTTTTCAACCATTTTTACCACTTGCTCTGAGGTTTGACGTTGCCAAGGGATCTGGTCAAGGTTAGCAATACCTAAAATAGTTGCCCCCATAATAGCGGCGTTCAATTTTAATTGTTGTTGGTCTACTTTTTCAAAGGTGTCTGATTGAGCATGATAATTAGATGCATAGTTAGCGTCTGCTTGGTTAGCCACAAGGTTTGCGATACCTTGCATCATAAAGTCATAATTGTCAGTGCCAACAACCGGATCAACTATTTGGCTAAATGAACCCAATTCTGCATCGGGATGCAAAACACTGTCGATGGTTGCTCTAATTTCTTCACGACCATTAATAAAAAAGCCCGTAATAGCACCGGTGCCAATATCTATGGTTGCGGCTAAAACATGATTATCTAACTCGTCTCTATGTGTTTGAGTGTACCCCCAAGAACCGTACATCCCCTGTTCTTCGCCGTTAAAGAGTACAAAGCGAATAGTACGCTTAGGTATTATTGCAAGCTTAGTGATTTGACGAGCAAGATCTATCACTAGACTAACATTAGCGCCATTATCAAGAGCGCCGGTACCTAAATCAAAAGAATCAATATGAGCCCCAATTAAAACAATCTCATCGGGATAGGTGTCACCTTTAATTTCAGCAACAACATTATTAGCTTGATAAGGCTTTTCACCTAATATATTTATTTTCGCTGTTAATTTTAGTGATTCACCTGAGTTCAGTAGGCGTTGAGTGCGCAAGGCACTTTCCCTTTCCATAACAACAATGGCTAATTTATTATTAACCCCGGAGCTAGGTAAGTGGCGGTACAAGAGATTTTTTGGCCGAGAAGACATATAAATAATACCTGTGGCTTTGACCGCTAACGCTTGTTCTTCGATAATGACCGCATTGTTATACTCTTGAAAAAGACCTGAAATGCCGCGTTCATCATCCAAAATATCAGTTTCAATCAGTAACCACTTATCTGCTAAGTGATCGTCAATATTCATTTTTTCAAAATCTGCCAAACTACCTTTATTCAGATTGACGATTTTAGCGCTAAGGCCTCGATAATGGGTTTTTTTAGTAAAAGGCATAGCAACAATACGAGGTGAAAAATTTATTTGGCCATTAAAAACTTTAGCGCTAATCGTTTTCTCAGACCAAGCTCTTGGCATAGTAAAACTTTCTTTTTTAGCGGTAACACCCGCTTCATGAAATTTTTTCAGCGCCCAATTAACCGATTTTTTATTAGCCTGAGTACCCGTTAAGCGAGCGCCTATTTCATCTGTTAGTTGCTTTAAGTCTGAAATAACTGGGGTGGGCGCCTTTAATGTGGCAATTAAGTTTTCAATGTCGCTATTAAAAATAGACGTCGCGTAAGCACAATTGATTAAAAAAGCTGGCATAAGCAGCAAAGGGATAATTTTCATAATATTATTTTCTTTTATTGTTTTAACTATACATAACGCTTGGGGAATAATCAGTCAAGTTTGTTTTCAATAAATATGATCAGGAGAAAAAATAAAAAGTTAATGTTTTAAAGTAACTAGATAGAGATCATGTAGATATAAGAATTTCTTTAATGATTCATTAAAACTTTACCCGTGAATTTTTAATATAAATCAGTGGTGAAGCTATCAATTAAATTATTACTCACTTTTTGAGCGATTTTATTTATCAATGTGTGGCTAAAAGTTTACAGAAAAAGCAAACCTTTTAAATCTGTTTACTATTTTTGGTATGAATTCTATACGTTTAGGCTAGTGTTAGTTTGTTCAGTTTAACTTAAGTTACGTTTAGTTAAGGATATTACGAAGTTGTACTTGAGTGATCAGTTTTAAGGAATTAACTGAATAATTATAAAAATAAATATAATTAACTAAAGGATAATACTATGACAAAGGCATCCCCAATAGCGAAAGCTATCAAATACGCACTACTTGCTGGTGTATCTACTTCAATGTTATCAATGCCTGTTTTTGCTGAAGAAGTTGGCGCAGAAAAAGAAGTTGAACGAATTTCTGTTACGGGTTCACGCTTAAAAAAAGCAGAATTTTCAAATGCTTCTCCTATTCATGTCATCACGGCTGAAGATGCAATGAAAGCTGGTGTTAGGACAGTCGCTGATTTATTACAAAATACATCAATGGCAAATGGTCAACAATTCGATGGTTCATATAACTCTAACTCTGGTGGCTCTAATGCATCAGAAGCACCGCCAAGTGGTGGTGTCGGTTCCTCTAATGTTGGTTTACGTGGTTTAGGCCCAGAGCGAACCCTTATTCTTATTAATGGTCGACGATTGGGCTCCTCAGGTGTGCGAGGTGCTCCATCACAACCTGATTTAAGTTTGATCCCGGTTAATATGGTGCAGCGTATTGAAGTGATCACCGAAGGAGCTTCATCTATCTACGGCGCGGATGCTGTTGCGGGTGTTATTAATATTATTCTCAAAGAAAGTTTTGACGGCTTTGAAGTTTCAGCAAATATTTCTGATACGCAACACGGTGGCGGCGCTACAAAAGATTTCTCATTTATTACTGGCTTTGAAGGTAAGAAATCAAAATTTACCCTCTCTGCATCTTATTATGAACGCGATCGTATTGCCGTAAAAGACCGCACCGATTGTATTCGTAAAATCTTTGAAGACGACAACGGCAAAAGAACCTCGGTATGCTCAAGCCGCTTTTGGGATAATTCTATCTTAGATATTACCGGTTACAATGCTGATGATCCAAACGCGCCAGTGATGACCTATCCGCATCCATCCGGTATTGGTTTTTTTACTACCCCAGGTTCATCTGATGTTGGTATTCCGGGTTTTAGTTCGGCTTTTGGTTTACCCATTCCAAATGATCCTAACGTTGATATTACCAGTTCAGATCAATTTAATCGCCGTATATACTCACCGGCACATTCTGATGCTGTTGACCGTATGGAAGCCGATTTAATTCAACCAGTAACCCGCTTTACTCTGGCGGTAAATGGTAGCTACTCACCTGATTTTTTTGGTGGTGATGAAGAAATATTTTATGAAGGCTATTATTTCCATCGTAACCTAACCAGCTTAGCTTCTACTGAACAAATTTATCCAACAATAGCTGCTAATATCCCCCACGAAGATGCAAATGGTAATTTAGTCACTAACCCTGATGGCTCATTGAATTTAGTTGATAACCCACTAAACCCGTTTCCAGATTATGATGTTTCTCACATCATGACTTTAGAAGACTTGCCACAAAAACGAGAGGTTGAATTAAATCACTTCCGCTTTGTTACTGGTTTACGTGGTGACTTTACCAGTGACTGGCTATCTAATAAGGGCTGGAGTTATGAGGTGTTTGTTTCATACGACCGTGGTGTTGGTGATCAAACTCAGCCCGTAATGAATGAAACTAACCTAGCATTAAGTTTAGGGACATTGCGTCTAGATAATGCCGGTAACCCTATTTGTGGAATTAATGCCCCAGCTGGGATTGGGTTTATTACTGCCAATGAATGTGTTCCTGTCGACTTTTTTGCAGAATCTATCTTTAATGGCGGTAGCTACGGTGGTGGTACATTCGCTACACAAGCAGAAAAAGACTTTTTAATCGGCACACGTATTAATACAACAACCGTTCAGCAATCAATGCTCTCGGGTTTTGTTACCGGTGACGTCTTTGATTTTGAAAAAGGTGCGGCTGCAACGGTTGCCATGGGACTTGAGTACAGAAAAGATCGCATAGATTCTGCGGGTGATATGCTAGGTTCAACAGGGTTAGTCGCGGCAGAGAATCCATTAACCGAAGGGGCAACCATTGGCTCTCGTGATGTGAGTGATGTTTTTGCGGAGATATCATTACCAATTGCAGTCGATCAAAACTGGGCAAATTTATTTGAAGTTGAAGCGGCGCTTCGTTATACCGATGAGTCTAACTTTGGCAGTGAATTAACCAATCGCGCACGTGTTACCTACAAACCTTCTGAAACCTTACTATTTAGCACCTCGTATGGTACCTCTTTTCGAGCACCAAATTTACGAGAGCAATTTCTTGCTAACCAATTTGGAGGTGTAAGTGGTAGTGCTGATCCTTGTATGGTCTCAGAATCGTTAACGACAAATAGCCAATATGATCCCTCTAAAGAAAATCGCTCACAAACAATTTTAGATAACTGTAGTGCTCAAGGTGCTGACTTTACTCAAATTGGTTTAAGTGGTGTACCCAGTATCCCAACCTCTTCAAGCGGTAATGCTAGAGACCTAAAACCTGAAACATCAGAAAATATTACCGCAACATTTAAGTGGACACCGGTGTTTGAAGGGGATTACGAGTTTAACTTTGGGGTTACTTACTTTAGCTTAGTCGTTGAAGATACCATTCGAACAATTAGTGCGGCGACTATTTTAAAGCGTTGTTTTGACTCTCCTAATATGGAAAGCTCATTTTGCCCACGTATTTCACGAAACAGTGGTAATGCACCCGTGATTAACTTTCCAAATTTAATTGATACCTCGTTTATTAATATTGGTGAAGAGACCTCGAAAGGTGTTGATGTTAATACACGGTTCGTGACTAACTTTGATAATGTAAGAATGACATGGGACAACCAATATACCTTACAAACTGAACGAGAAGTCACTATATTCAAAGGTGAATCATCTGAGGACTTGTTAGAAGATTTTGGTACGCCAGAGCATCGTTTAGTGTCAACCTTGAATTTTTCAATGGATGAATGGAACTGGATGATCATGGCAAATTATATGTCGGGTACTCAATCAGCTGATGATGTCAGAGATACGGCTAAATGTGATGTCTTTATTAAAAATGAAGACTTAGTTGGTAAACCGCAAACCGTGCCTGTTTGTTCTGCCGATAGTGCGGTTTATGTTCATACATCTGTCACTTATACCGGTGATGACTTTTTAGTGACAGCAGGGATGAAAAATGTCTTTGATAAAGCGCCAGAGTTGGTTGATTTAACCGCTGGCTCAAACCGTGGCAACATGGTGACTTCATCGGGATATGATTTATATGGACGTAGCTTTTTCTTAAATGCTTCTTATCGCTTTTAGTCATTTAAGCCGTCATATTTAAGCAAGTAGATAAAGGGCGATACGAGAGTACCGCTCTTTTTATTCAGGTACTTGTTTGCTAAGAATCAAGTTAAGCCGATAACCTTTTTTATTGGCTTAGGCCTATACGCTTAAGCTTTATTCGCATTTGAATCATGGCTGGTTGTTAGTAAGGATAAACGCTATCAACTTGTTTTTTTTTGCATTAAAACGCTAATTTTTTATCATCAGTTCAGGTACACTACCTTTGATAATAATATGACAAAAGGTGAGCTACTTGCAAAAAATTCTTATTTTTGGCAATGCTGCAGCAGGTAAGTCGACTTTAGCCAAAAAAATAGCGGCAAAACAAGGCTTAGCACATTTAGACCTTGATACGCTCGCCTGGCTGGCAACATCTCCACCGCAAAGAAAATGCCTGTCAGATTCAACCATTGAAATTGACACATTTACTCAACAACATGAAAATTGGGTAATAGAAGGTTGCTACAGTGACTTACTGGAGCTACTGATTAATAATAGTGCAACAGACCATGTTAATAAAAAAGCGTTTGCTAACGAAATTATCTACTTAGATATAACGATTAATACATGCATTACCCATGCTGAAAATCGTCCGTGGGAAGCGCATAAATATCCATCAAAGAAAGCTCAGGATGATAATTTAGCCATGCTTATTGATTGGATAAAGGCTTATGATACACGCACCGATACTTTTTCAAAGCTAGCTCACCAGCAACTTTATACTCGCTTTGTCGGTAAGAAAAAAACTATCACAACCCATAACAAATAACTCACACCTAGGTTTGAAACCTTAAGATAACTTTATGAAATTTCGTATTCTCCATACTTCTGACTGGCATCTAGGCCAAAACTTTTACGGTAAAAGTCGTGCTGCAGAGCATCAAAAATTTTTAAATTGGTTACTTACACAAGTCAGTGAACATGACATTGATGCAGTGATTGTTGCGGGTGATATTTTTGATACGGGTACACCACCTAGCTATGCCCGAGAAATGTACTTTGATTTTATTGTTAATATGCATGAAAAAAACTGCCCATTAATCATTCTGGCGGGTAACCATGACTCTGTTGCCATGCTTGGTGAGTCGAAGCAGTTATTGTCACATTTATCATGTCAGGTGATCACCAGTGTTAGCGATAAGATAAATCAGCAAGTAATTACGCTTAACAATAAACAAGGTCAACCCGGGGCGATATTGTGTGCTATTCCTTTTATTCGCCCGCGCGATATTATTAGCAGCAGTGCGGGGCAATCTGTTAAAGATAAACAACAGTCATTGCAGCAAGCGATTAGTGAACACTATCAAACACTATTCACCCATGCAGAAGATATTTCTTTAGTCAATGATGAAAAAAAATTACCGGTTATTGCCACTGGGCATCTAACCACCGTTGGTGTGACCAGCAGTGAGTCGGTGCGCGATATTTATATTGGCACCTTGGAAGCTTTTCCTGCCAATGCTTTTCCACAAGCCGATTACATAGCGCTTGGCCATATCCATCGCAGTCAACGGGTTGCTAAATCTGAGCATATTCGTTATTGCGGATCACCAATAGCCTTAAGCTTTGATGAAGCAAGTCAAACTAAAAAAGTCTTAATCGCAGAATTTGAACAAGCAAAACTGAGTCAGGTTATTGAACAAGATATTCCCTGTTTTCAACCTTTGTTGATGGTAAAAAGTAAATTAGAACAGCTCAGTGAAGATATCAATAAGCTTGTTAGCGAGCTCAATAGTTCGAAAACCTCATTAGAGAAAGAACAAAAAATTTGGCTTGATATTGAGATTAACAGTGCTGAATATTTACAAGATTTAACCCCTCGCATTGAAGCGCTTGTCGAAGAATTACCGGTAGAGGTCTTGTTGGTGCGACGCAGTAAAAAATCTAGGCAGTTAATGCCAGAAAGCCAAAAGAAAATCACCTTAAATGAATTATCTTTAGCCGAGGTGTTCTCAACGCGATTGCAGCAAGAAAATTGGCAAACAGACACAGAGATAAGCCAAAAAGATCGACTTGAAAAAATGTTTGCACAAACGCTAGAGCAAGTGCAACAGCAAAATACCACAGGTGAAAAGCACAGTGAAAAACCTCAAGTTACCGGTGAAATCAAGTGAGAATATTAAGTTTACGATTTGAAAATATCAACTCACTTAAAGGTGCGTGGAAAATTGATTTTAGCCAAGCACCTTTTGACAATAGTGGCTTATTCGCCATTACAGGACCCACAGGCGCTGGAAAAACCACCATATTAGATGCTATTTGTTTGGCGCTCTACCATCAAACACCCCGTTTAAATATTTCAGATAAGCAAAACCAATTAATGACCCGCCATACGGCGAGTTGTTTAGCTGAAGTTGAATTTGAAGTGAAAGGTAAAGCTTACCGAGCCTTTTGGAGTCAACGACGCGCTAAAAATAGTGTCGAAGGGAATTTACAGAAACCGATTGCGGAACTTGCTGAAATTTCAATGTCGACAGCAGATAATGATCAAATAATAGCAACAAAAGTCTCGCAAGTGCGCAATGAAATAGCCAGTTTAACCGGTTTAGACTTTTCTCGTTTTACCAAGTCTATGATGCTTTCACAGGGACAGTTTGCCGCTTTTTTAAATGCCCCAAGCAACGAACGAGCTGAACTTTTAGAAGAGTTAACCGGTACTGAAATTTATGGACAGGTTTCACAGCAAGTCTATCTCAACCATAAAAATGCCAGTAACGACTTAAAAATATTACAAGCGCAGAGTCAAGGTACCGTTATATTATCGGCAGAAGAGTTAACCTCGTTGACCCAACAACTTGAAACACTTGGTGATGATGAACAACGAGTGGCTACTGAACATGATTTGTGGCAAAAAGCACATCTTTGGCAACAGAAGTCGCTTGAAAACCATAACAGTATTAATGTGGTTAACAGCCAACTTGAGCGTGTAGCACAAAAAGAGCGCGACGCCCAAGATGACCTACGCTTATTAGCTTTAGCTAAACCGGCTGAGAAATTGCGACCTGTTTTCGAGCAACATCAGCAAAAAATACAATTACAAAAATCATTAGTGGTCAGTAACAATGAACTTTTAATTAGCTGTAAAAATATCGAACAGCAAACAACTATGGCTCAGCAAGCCTATGAAGCCTTAACGAAAGAGCAGGGCATTCAACATTTAGCCGATCAACGCATTGAAAATCTGATCATTGAAGAAGTGATCCCCCTTGATAACAAAATTTTTCATTGGATTAAACAAGAAGAAGAATCAGCCAATAAATTAGTTGAGTTAGCGCATGCTCAACAGTTATCAAAAAATAATTGCGACAAGTTAGCTAACGAGCAAGAACAACATCAAGTACAGTTTATTAAAAATGAAGGCTTTATTAGCAATAATCAGGTATTGAAGTTTTTGCCCGAGAAGCTGCCATTATGGCAAAGTCAGTATCAATATTTATTGCTTATTGAAGATGAAGTACAGCAAATCCTGAGAGACCAACAAGGGTTGCATTTACAACATCAACAATTAAATGTTCAACAAGAAACCCAGCAAAATCTCATCAACAAACAGCAAAGTGTGCGCGATGGTCTTATTGAGCGATTTGAACAATATCAACAAGAAATAGCTGACGTCTTAGCGCAAGTGTCGATGAATGACCGATCAGCACTACAAAATGCGATACAACAACGACAGGGGAAAATTGCAGAGCAAATAACTGCCCTTGAAAGCGCTCGTCGCTTTAACTTTTTAACAAACGAAGTCGCTAATGCTAGTGCTGATAACGCAGAAAAGAAAAAGCAATATCAACGTGTTACTGAACAAGTGCTTGAATTAAGAAACCAATATCGACAAGTGCAGATAATGCGTGATGATGTCATGCTTATTGTCGGTCAACAAAAAACTATTTTATCGTTAAATGAACATCGTAAAAATCTTCAGCCCGAGCAAGCGTGTCCATTATGTGGTTCAAATGAGCATCCCGCTATTGACGAATATTCATCATTAGTCGAGGGTGGATCGTCTGAATACCAACAAAGATTTGAGCAGTTAACGCAACAATTAAAACAATTAGAGCAGCAAGGCAAGGCTCAAGCAGAAACACAAGCTCAGCTGAAGGCGGAACTTGGCGTTGCTGATAAACAACTAGAAGAAAAATTAACAGAGCAACAAGTTTTATTGAGTCAATGGCACTCAAAAGCACAGCCACTTGATCTAGATTGTCCATTAGCAGACTTAGCCTTTATTGAGTCTTTTATTGGTGAGCGAGGAAATAAGCTAGAAGATTTTGTTAACACAAACCTCAGGGTTCAAAAGGCTGAACAACATTTACAGCAGTGTCAGCAGCAAATAGTCGCTGCTGAAAAAGATAAGTCAACGCTTGAAAACCAAGCTTTACTGCTAATAAACAATCAAGAAAATAGCCAAGTCAGTTTACAACAATTAACGGTTCTTCTCACACAAAAGCAACAAATTAAGGCCGAAGGGCTTACTGCTTTTAAAGCCGATATTACCGCCATAGCCAAGCAGGTAAATACCGAGCAAAGTAGCGTATCATTTGCAGCGTTGTTTAACGAAAACACTGAAGCGCTAGCCAGTCATGAAATTTTTTCTACTTGGTTTACTGAAATAAGCGAACAAGTAAAACACTATCAACAGACGTTGCAACAACAAGAACAGTTCTTGCAAGTTATTACCGGCTTAAAGCAACAGTTGGCGGTTGCACAAATACACGATAATGGGCTCAATGACGACTTCGCACATGTTAGACAAACTCAGGGACAAGTGATTAGTGAACTAAAACAAGCTCAACAGCAACGCTTTACTCTTTTTGCAGAAAAAACCATTAGCCAAGTCAGAGCTGACATCACCACTAAGCGTAAGGCGATAGCTGATGAGCTTGATAAATTACAACAAACTTTTCAGCAATGCATGCAAACACACCAACACCAACAAGGTCTTTTAAAAAGCGCAGAACAGCAATTAACACAGCTGAATGAAGAAGTTGAATTATTGACTTCAGCGTGGCAAAACGCCTTATCTAAAAGTGATTTTTCGCAAGAAGTTGATTTTATCAATGCGTTATTACCTCCTGATAAACAAGATGTGTTTCAGCAAGTGTCAGACAGTATTACCCTTGAAAAACAGCGTTCACAAACACTACTCGAACAACATCAGCAACAACTTCAACAATTGACTATTGATCAAGTTGCGATTCAACAAGCAGGTGTGAATGATTTTAGCACCTTGGCGATCACGGAAAAATTGGCAGCATGTAAAGAGCAGTTGAAACAAGCGCAGATAAAACTAGGACAATTAGGGCAAACATTAAAACAAGACGATATTCAACGCCAACAACAACAAGGTTTACTTGAAAAAATAACGGCTTTACAAAAAGATGTCGATGATTTAGCTCATTTAAACGGCTTAATTGGTTCGGCAGATGGCGCAAAATTTAGAAAGTTTGCTCAAGGGTTAACGCTTGCTCATCTCGTCTATTTAGCGAATCAACAGCTCGAGCGCTTACATGCTCGCTATCAACTTAAGTGTCAACAATCTGAGGCATTAACTCTTGAAGTCCTTGATACATGGCAAGCGGATAGCGTACGGGACACCAAAACACTTTCTGGCGGTGAGAGTTTTTTAGTGAGTTTGGCGTTGGCGTTAGCTTTGTCTGATTTGGTCAGCGCCAAAACAAGTATCGACTCTCTTTTTCTTGATGAAGGTTTTGGCACACTTGATAACGATACACTCGAAGTAGCACTTGATGCGTTAGACAGTTTAAATGCTAGTGGTAAAATGATTGGTGTTATAAGTCATGTAGATACGCTTAAAGAACGTATTCCTGTGCAAATAAAAGTTAAAAAATGCAGTGGCTTAGGTGTAAGTGAACTGGAGAGTCAGTTTAGATTTTAGTCGACAGGGGATAGGCAAGAGTAGGTTGTTAAATAGTCATTAACCTACTCTTGCTTATTTTTATTGTGTTAAGAACCTTCAGAGAAAGGAGGTGCTGTTCTTGCGGGTATGTTGCTTAGTGCTTCTAAACTTTCAACTTTTAATAATAATTTTTTATTCTGCTCACTGAGTTGAGTGACGCGGCTTGCCAGGGCTATTTGTTGTTTATCACGACGTTGAGAGTTTGACTCTATAGCGGATAACTCCAGTGATAAATTTTTAATATTTTCAGTCAACTTTTCTTTTAATGCGTCTATTGAGAACTCAGTAGCTACTTGCTTATTATTAACGTCGTTTATTGTGGCGTTTGTTGCTGCAACGGTTTTAGCTTGAGTTACTGATAAGTCAGTCAATAATTTATTATCTTTTTGTAACGTCTTTATTTGAGATTGGTTTCTACGCCAAGCAGAAGCCCAAAGCTTGTCCATTTCTTCCCAAAGTTTATCACTGGTCTTGCCGAGTGTTTCTATGCGTACTTTCATCTCTACTGCAGATTCACCCATTTCTTCGCCTGTAGCGGAAAGTTGGTGCTCTAAGTCGGCAATGCGTTGCTCTGCAGAAGCTATAATGGCATTTGTTTTAATATTTTGTTGATAAAGCCAATAGCCAGCACCCGCAATAAATAAATAGATAAAAATAATAGCCGCTTTAGCTATTTTTATTGGTGGCGTACTAGGTGTTTTTTGTGGCTTGACAACTTTGGGTTGAGGCGATGTATTATCAACCGAATTAGTTGAAGCGGGAGAAGAAGTTCGAGTGTTTTTGAATGCCTCGACCTGATCTTTATCAGGTGTGATACTTGGCATGTTATGGTCGATTTGCTTAGTCAAAATATTTTCCTGTTAGTACTATTTATATCATTTTTATCTAATTGGTTATTCTACACAATTATAATTCTATGTATTCAAATTAATATTATTATTTTGATGAGATAAAAAATTGAAAAAAAAACCAATAAGTCAGACTTATTGGTTTTATAATATTTTAAGGATAAATGCTAGTAACTATCGTTATGAACACTCATTACCGCTCGACCTGAAGGGTCAGCATTATTTCGAAAACTTTCATCCCATGCTAATGCTTCTTCAGTACTACAGGCAACAGACTTACCACCAATAACACAGTCGGCTGCTGAGGAAAGTGGAAACTTATCTTCAAAAACAGTACGATAAAAGTAGGCTTCTTTACTGTCTGGTGTATTCACTGGAAATTTAAAGTTAGCCGTTGCAAGTTGCTGATCGGTCACTTGAGACTCAACATGCGCTTTTAAGCCGTCAATCCAAGAATAACCAACGCCATCAGAAAACTGCTCTTTTTGACGCCACAAGATCTCTTTAGGCAAATAACCTTCAAACGACTCACGTAAAATCGCTTTTTCCATTTTCCCGTTGCCACACATTTTATCTTCTGGGTTGATGCGCATGGCAACATCCATAAAGTTTTTATCTAAAAATGGCACTCGGGCTTCAATACCCCAAGCTGACATAGATTTATTGGCACGTAAGCAATCAAACTTATGTAATCTGTCTAACTTACGGTTAAGTTCTTCATGAAACTCTTGTGCGTTAGGCGCCTTATGGAAATATAAGTAACCACCAAAAATTTCATCAGCGCCTTCACCTGAAAGTACCATTTTTATACCCATGGCTTTTATTTTACGCGCCATCAAGTACATAGGGGTAGAAGCTCGAATAGTGGTGACGTCATAAGTTTCTAAGTGATAGATAACTTCTTGTAAGGCATCTATACCTTCTTGCTCAGTAAACACCACGCTGTGATGTATAGTCCCTATGCTGTCTGCTACTGTTTTCGCGGCAATTAAATCTGGCGAGCCTTCAAGACCACAAGCAAAGGAGTGAACCTTTGGCCACCAAGCTTCAGCTAAGTCATTATCTTCAATACGGCGAGCAGCAAATTTTTGCGTAATAGCTGATATTAGCGATGAATCTAAACCACCCGATAATAAAACACCATAAGGTACATCAGTCATTAAATGACTTTTAACCGACTCTTCTAGCGCTTCACGAATTTTTGTTTTACTGGTGGTATTATCTTTAATCGCAGAATATTGTTGCCAGTTACGTTTATAATACTTTTGTAATTCGCCAACACGACTGTCAAGAATATGGCCAGGAGGAAACTCACTCACTGTTTTACAAATTGGCATCAATGCTTTCATTTCAGAGGCAACATAAAAGTTACCGTCTTCATCATAGCCAGTGTAAAGTGGGATAATACCGATATGATCGCGTGCTATAAGGTAAGAGTTATTAGTTTCGTTGTATAAACAAAAAGCAAACATGCCTTGAAGTTTATCAATAAATTCAACACCAAATTCTTTGTATAGTGGCAGGATAACTTCACAATCTGAGCCAGTTTGAAATTGGTAATCTACCGTTAAGTTTGCTGCTAGGGCTTTATGGTTATAAATTTCACCATTTACAGCAAGAATGTTTGTTTTGTCTTCGTTATATAATGGTTGAGCACCGTGCTCAGTATCAACAATTGATAAACGTTCATGCACTAAAATAGCATGTTCGCTGCTGTAAATACCGGACCAATCAGGACCACGGTGACGTAATAAACGAGAATATTCTAGGGCTTTCGGACGAAGTGCGTCTGCACCTGTTTTTATATCTAATATACCAAAGATCGAACACATTGAAGCGCTACTCCTTTAAATTATTAACAAATTGTGAGGTACGTATAAAATTAATCGCTCATACGATAGGCCACTGTGACAGCTATAAAAATATTATCAAGTGCTATTTTGCTGAATAACTTAGATATGGTTATAAAGAGTCGTTTTTAATGTAAAAAAACGCTAAAGACTGCAGTCAATAGCGTTTTATTAATCATCAAATGTTATTGATTAAATATTGTTAGTCACATCAACCGACAATTTTATCATTTGACCAGGTTGTAAATATTTTTTGCGATTTAAACTGTTCCAGCGTTCGATATCACTAATTGAGACCCTAAATTTATTGGCAATACGTGCGAAAGAATCACCAGGTCTTACCTTGTAGGTGATATTTCGCATGATTGCCTGCTCTGGCGGCTGGTAAGACGTTGTGCTGGCTAAATTGTCTTCAGCCACAGCGGTTTTCTGCCAAATAACCAGTTTTTGGCCAAGCTTTAAAACATCGCGTGGCGCCATACCGTTCCATTTTGCAATACTTCGGCTACTGACCTTATAGGTTTGTCCTATATCCCATAAAGTATCGCCTGCTACGACAAGGTGTGTTGTTTTCTCTCCACTTCGTTGACGGTTTTTAGTTGTCGCCGTCCGTTGCTTTTGAGAAAAGACATAACTGTCGAGCGACTGAGTCGCCACAGGAATTAATAAGTGTTTGCCCGCACGAATTTGTGTGCCTCTAATATTATTAACCTGTTTAATTAACTTGATATCAGTATTAAATTTATGGGCAATTTCACCTAAGTTATCACCATCTTTAATTTTATAACGCTGCCATGCTAAACGATCTTCCTGGGGAAGTTCAGCAAGCTTCTTCACAAAATTAGCGACTTTATGGTTAGGTATCAATAAACTGTGAGGGCCATCAGGGTCAGTTGCCCAACGATTAAATCCAGGGTTTAAGCGTTGTAGTTCAGCCAAAGATAAATCAGCTAATTTAGCCGCTTTTGCTAAATCTAACTGCGATCCTATATCAATATTGGTGATCTGACTCTTGTTTTCAATTTCGTAAAGTTTAATATTGAAATCTTCAGGACGTTTTATTACATCGGCCAACGCAAGTAATTTTGGTACGTAAGCTCTAGTTTCTCTGGGTAAATCTAAAGACCAAAAATCTGTTGGTAGATTCTTACGAGCATTTTTTTTCATTGCGCGTTTTACACGACCTTCACCAGAATTATATGCAGCGAGCGCTAATAACCAATCACCATCAAAAAATTTGTTTAAATATTTTAAATATTGAATCGCACCTTGTGTTGATGCAATGACATCACGGCGTCCATCATACCACCAGTTCTGCTTCATATTGAATCGCTTGCCGGTTCCTGGAACGAATTGCCACATACCTGAAGCACGACCATGTGAGTATGCAAAGGGATCAAAAGCACTTTCAACGATAGGTAAAAGCGCTATTTCTAGCGGCATATCATTTTTTTCAAGTTCTTGCACAATATAAAAAATAAAGGGCTCAGCACGTTTTGCTACACGGTCAAGATATTCAGGATGTTTTACAAACCAATTGCGTTGCTGCGTGAGGCGTTTATCTTCTGGAATTTTAAAGGTAAATTTAGTGCGTATACGTTGCCAGATATCATCGGATACATAAATATCATCAACAATTTCTGGGTCAGTTAAGGTAAATTCTACATCCGCAACCGGATGAATAATATCAATGTTTTCATCGGCTAATATCGCCTGATTAATTTCAGCAGTGCTAGCTATCATCCGTTGGTCAATATCTGTTGCTTGAGCGCCATTACTACTTTGCACTGACGTCGCTTGACAACCCATTAGCATGACCGAGAAAGCAAGAGAAAATGATAGTGGTAGAGCTTTTGCAAAAGTATATTTTTTAGCAGGTGATTTGTTTGATGTTTTTAAGATAAATTTCATGTAGGCACTATATTATTTTACTTAAGGTTAGTTTCACTTATTTAGCCTGCTTATTCAAGCGTGGCTATTATATTAGTCAAAGTGTTCTTGGCTTAGAATTCATTCTTCCACTGCCTAATAACGGTGAAGGTTGCTAAGGTATTTATTGAATTTTTACCACTATAATCAACAGCGCTTTCGATGATTTCTTGTTGTTGGCAACGTAAAAACGGATTAATTTTTTTCTCAAGTAAAATAGAACTAGGGATGGTGGGAATATTTTTTGCTCGTCGTTCTAGTACCTGATTATAATAGTGAACGAGTTCAGTGTTATTTGGCTCAACCGCTAAAGCAAACTTTAAATTGGCTAAAGTGTATTCGTGCGCGCAGTAAACATGTGTTCGATCGGGTAAGTCGGTTAAACGGGTTAAAGCGCTCAACATCTGTTTGGGTGAGCCTTCAAATATCCGTCCACAGCCGCCTGAGAATAAAGTATCACCACAAAAAACAGCATCACCAGTATAATAACCAATATGATCTAAGGTGTGCCCAGCAAGGTCAATGACTTCAAAAGAAGTTTCAAGCGCAGGAATCTCGATGATTTGCTTTGCTATTACCCGCACATCAACATTGGTTATCTTTTCATTTTCAGGCGCGTAAACAGTAAGAGACCAGTTCTTATTTTTACAATAGTTCTTTAACTCAGCAACACCACCGGTATGATCAGCATGATGATGGGTAATTAAAATAGCGCAAAGCTGTAAATTATTTTCCTCTAAATATTTAATACAAGGCTTAGCATCTCCGGGATCGACCAGAGCAACCGGTTTTAGCGTTTCATTATCGGTCACGTTTACGTCATGCGAGGTTATAGCCCAAAAATAATTGTCAGTAAAAGCGGGGATTGCCGTTATCAAAATTGGCTTTAGTGTTTGACTTTCCACGTTAAATCGTCCTCAATGAAGGTAGAGTAAGTAGTATACCCGTAAACGAACTAAAAAGGCGTATCTAACTGATGAAACCTGCTTTGGGCTATCGACAACCCCATTACCCAAAATCTTGGCAAGCTTTACCAAATGGCGAGGTGATAGTTAAAGAAATTGAACAAGTGTTAGCGCCGTGGTGGCCAAAACTTTTTGGTTATCATCTATTAAAAATTGGTGCACTCAGTGGTTATATTGACAGTTCAGATTGTACAATTAAACATCAAATGAATTTAGTCGAGCGTAAACAAACCGGCGATATTATTGCTGATGTAGATGATTTACCCTTTTTAGAACATAGCATTGATGTTTGTTTACTTAGCCATGCCTTAGAATTTTCACTTGACCCTCATCACGTAGTACGAGAAGCAAACCGAGTATTGATCCCTAATGGGTACCTAGTTATTACTGGTTTTAACCCTTTTAGTTTAGCGGGACTTAATAAATTTATTCCTTATCGTAAACATAGCACCCCGTGGAACGAACGTTTTTTTTCGGCAATGCGAGTGAAAGATTGGCTACACTTAATGGGCTATGAAATATTAGTTGATGAAAAAGTTATTTATTCTTCTTTATCGGGACGGTTAAGCCAAGGTAAAATTGTTCAAATTTGGCAAAAAATCGCCAGTGACTTTTTACCTAATTTAGGGTCTATCTATGTATTAGTGGCCAAAAAACGTGTTCACCCGTTAACGCCTATTAAGCCTAAATGGAAGATAAGTCCGAAGTTTAAGCAAGTAGAAGTGCCCAGTATGAATTCATCACATAAAATTAACTAACTTTTAAGTTCCTAACAAAGAGAATACAGTAATGATCCATCGTAATGATTTAGAGCAGCACCTAAATGCCTTGCTAAAGCCTGAACAGATTAAAGATTTTTGCCCTAATGGTTTACAAGTTCAGGGCAGTGATCAAATCCATAAAATTGTCACGGGTGTAACCGCAACACAAGCGTTAATTGCCAAAGCTATTGATGAAAAAGCAGATGCTTTAGTGGTACACCATGGTTTTTTTTGGAAAAATGAATCTTATGTTATTCGTGGCATGAAATATCAACGAATTAAGGCGTTGCTTGATCACAATATAAGTTTATTTGCTTACCATTTGCCACTTGATATTCATCCGGTATTAGGAAATAACGCTCAGCTTGCTCAATTATTTGAAATAAATAATGTCCAACCTCTAGAAGTAGGCAATCCTTTAAGTGTCGCTGTACGTGGTGAGTTCTCTCACCATATTTCAGGTGATGAACTGAGTACACGTATCTCCCAGCAACTAGCGAGAGATTGCTTGCATATTACACCACCGTCTAATAAAAAAATAAAGACAGTTGCTTGGTGCAGTGGTGGCGGACAAAATTATATCGAGCTTGCTGCAGAGCAGGGCATTGACGCGTTTATTAGTGGCGAAATTTCAGAGCAAACGACCCATGTTGCAACCGAAATGGATATTCATTTTTTTGCAGCTGGCCATCATGCAACCGAGCGTTATGGCGCTAAAGCATTGGCAAAACATCTTGAAAAAGAATTATCAATACCGACAGTTTTTATTGATATTGATAACCCTGCGTAGAGAATATACCCAGCCGAAATGCTTAACCCAAATGTCATCCTTAATACGGCCCATCCGTCATATGAGCCCCCCATCCGTCATCCTGAATTTATTTCAGGATCTCGTACTTCATAAGACAAAGACCAGATACTGAAACGAGTCCAGCATGACGGGGAAGAATGCAAAGGACAGATACTGAATACCCCCCATCCGGCATCCTGAATTTATTTCAGGATCTCGTATTTTATAGGACAAAGACCAGATACTGAAACGAGTCCAGCATTACGGCGAAGAATACAAATACCGGATACTGATTGCCCCCCGTCCGTCATCCTGAATTTATTTCAGGATCTCGTCGTTCATAACACAAAGACCGGACACTGAAACCGTCATGCTGAATTTATTTCAGTATCAACATTACAACAATATAAGCCGCTGCTAGCTCTTTAACCACTGAACTAAGCGGCCTATGCTCTCATACCAGGCATGAGTCGTTTGTTCTAATCTTTTTGGCTTAGGGATATAATCTTGCCAATGCTTTTCGTCATTCATTCCTTTGGTCCATTTACCTGCGGGGGCGGGGGTGGGGTTAATGCCTTCTCGTTGGAAGTACTTAATTGCACGGGGCATGTGGTCAGAATTTGTTACTAAGACAACGTTTTTTCCACTGACCCTTGGCGCCATTAATTGTGCTTCTTCTTCGGTATCTTGCGCAAATCCCTCAACAATTATTTTTCTTTCAGCAACACCCAATAGCATCGCGGCTTGCTTAACTTTCTCGGCATTACTTGTTTCGTCATTGCCGGCATAACCTGAGGTAATTAAGTGCGCTTCAGGGTGAATACGCAGGATACGCATCGCTTCAACGAGTCGTTGCAACGAACAAATACCTAGTTCGCTAGTCGCTGGTAATTGAGCATCGGTGGTGTGCTTACAGCCTAAAATAATAATATAATCAACAGGTTTACTTGAACGTGTGAACGCGGAGTATTGGCTTTCTAGCGGCGCCATAACGAGATTAGCAACTGGACCTAATGAACCTAGCGTTAATAATAAGGTCGCCAAGATTAAGCAGCTATAACTGAATCTCTTTTTATATTGATAAAAAATAATAGCTAATACCAATAATAGTATGACGATACTTAACGGCATGATAAGCGCGCTAATAATTTTTTTAAGTAAAAATAGATCCATAGTAATTAATCTTAGCTCGTTGTATATTTGAAAAATTATTCGAGATTATAATCATCATTGATGGATATACCAAGTGAAGTCATTGATTGATCACCTAGTGAGAGTTTAGATGTCATATTGTTATGAGGTTGCCGTATTTTCTGTTAGTAAAGAAAATCAACAAAGAGTGATTGAATTAAGTCAGTTATTGTTTGAAGAAATGAACAAGGAAAGAGCTGTCTTAATATCACATAGTATATTAAGTAAGACCGATAATGATGAAGAAATTTGTTGGCAATTAGTTTGGTTAGATGAAGCCGCGGTTGAGGAAAATGCTAAGAAGTGGGCTACTTTTCCTAGCAGTGTAGAATTAGAGTCACTGGTTGGATCACGGCTTTATTACGGACATTTTTTAGCGATTTAAATTTAGGGTAAGCGACGAATAAAAGCGAAGCAAGTTATGCTTCGCTTCGTTATTATTTAAATTAATGTTGTTAACATTTCGGCATTGTATTCAACTAAACCTTCGCCCGCTCGCACTTTAGCGACGTAATCAGCATTAGCAATAAAAGGTCGTCCGATTGCGACTAAATCAAACTTATTATTGGCAATGGCAGCACTGGCAGTATCGGGAGTATAACTGCCTACACCCACCAATGTTTTAGTATAGTTGGCACGAATGTAACTTGATGCTTGGCCATCTAAATAATCAAAGACCATAGAATCATCAAAAATACCTAAATGTAAAAATGCCAGATCACGCTGCTCAAGTTCGTTAAGTAAGTGATCAAATACTTGGCGGTCCCTTACATCCCCAGACATGAAGAAATGGGCACCTGGGCTTATCCTTAATGCTGTTTTATTCTTACCAATGCTGGCAATAACCGCATCAACAACCGCTAACGGGAAACGTGACATGTTTTCTGGTGTTTCGCCATATTCATCGGTGCGACGGTTACTGTCGTAATGAAGGAACTGGTCAATTAAATAGCCGTTAGCACCATGAATCTCGACACCGTCAAAACCTGCTTCAATAGCATTTTTTGCCGCTTGAACGAAATCTGCTATTAATTGCTTAATCTCTTGATGAGTAACAGCTTTTGGCACTTGATAGTTTAAATTGCGCATTCTCGGTACCGTGCCTTCAACACCTACCGCTGATGGCGCTAAAACGTCACTAGAGCCATTATTATTGTGTTCAAAGAAGTGAGGATGAGCAACTCGGCCAGTGTGCCAAAGTTGAGCAAATATTTTACCACCCTTATCATGAACTGTTTTGGTGACAAATTTCCAAGCATTGACTTGTTCTTGGGTAAATAACCCCGGTGTATTTGGATTACCTTGACCATCAGGACGGATTATCGTTGCTTCAGAAATGATTAAACCGGCTTCTGCTCTGCGGCCATAATATTCGGCCATTGCTATCGTAGGCACTAAGTTATCATCAGCCATACAGCGGGTTAATGGTGCCATTAATATGCGGTTATTTAAAGTTATGGTGTTATTTAGTGCATAAGCTTGGAATAAATTATCAGTCATTAATTATCTCTATTAATTGATTTCTTTCTTGAATATGCGTTCAAGATAACGTTATTTGAACGATCATTCAAGTATTATTTTTGAATGATCGTTCAAAATTAAGTATCATGTCGATATCTTGCAGATAAATGAAAAGTGATGATCATGAGAAATGCTGAGTTCGACCGAGAAAAAGTACTAAGGGCAGCGATGAGCTTATTTATGGATAAAGGCTATAGCAAGACAAGTATGCCTGATTTAAAAGAAGTGACAGGTTTACACCCAGGTTCAATTTATTGTGCATTTGAGAATAAACGCGGTTTACTGCTAGCTGCTATCGAGCAGTATAAAGCTGACCGTAATGTCGAATTTTCACAGTTTTTTTTAAGTGACGAAACAATTCTTGCACAATTAAAAAAATATTTAGACCATATGGTCACTGAGTGTGTTAGCGGTGATCCCGCGAAAGGCTGCTTATTTATTAAAACCCTTTACGAATCAACAGAAGAAGATCAAGAAGTGCAAGCTGTTATTGCCGACAATGTTTTGCAATGGGAACAATCACTAGCTGATAAGTTTTCGCAAGCGCAGGCAGCGAAAGAATTATCATTAAATAAAAAGAGTGAACACTTAGCACAATTTTTAATCATGGGGATTTATGGTTTACGCACTTTTGCTCAATCAAATCCAGATCAAGAGACATTGAAAGCATTAGCGGAGCAATTATTTAATAGTATTAATAATTAACCTGTCGTTAACTTTAAAGCCGCTATAATAGCTTTATTATTGCAGTTTTTTTCATGGAGTTTTGTATGCGTTTATTTTTATTAGCTTTTTCTTTTATCACGGTACTCTCAGGGTGTGGTAAAGAAGAGCAGCCTTTTGAAGAAGTTATTCGCCCTATTGCATGGCAAGAAGTTCAGCAAACCTCATTTGACCAAGTGCGTCGTTTGTCTGGCACTATTTACCCGGTTGAAGAAGCTAATTTAAGTTTTGAGGTTGGTGGAAAAATACAATGGATAAAAGTAAAACTCGGTGATGAAGTTAATCGAGGTGATGCCCTAGCGCGTTTAGACCAACGAAACTTTAATTTGAGTCGTCAATCTGCACAAGCAAACCTACAAAAAAGCTATGCTGCACTGTCTGAAACTGAAAATGAATATAAACGTTACGCCGAGCTATCTGCCAAAGGTTTAGTGTCAAAATCTGGCTTTGATAATGCCAAAGCAGCTTTTGAATCAGCAAGTAGTGCCGTAAACATTGCTAAAACTCAACTTGATATCGCCAATAAAGATTTAAGTGATTCAATATTAACGGCTCCTTACAATGGTAAAATAACGAAACGTCTTAGCGAACCTTCTATGCAAATTTCTCCGGGCCAAGCCATTTTTCAAATTGAAGGTGATGATGGTTTAGAGGTGCAAGTAGTGGTCCCTGAAACGATGATCAGAGATTTATCTAAAGGAAGCGAAATTGATATTCATTATCCGGCGTTTCCCGGCTTAAACAGTAAAGGCACTATCGCAGAAATTAGTTCGCGCGCCGCTGCAGCTAATGCATTTCCAGTGACTATTCTTATTAATTCTGAAACAAAAAATTTACGAGCAGGCATGACTGCGGAAGTTGACTTTACCTTTCAAGGTATTGGACGAACGGGTTATCAAGGTAAAGCTTTTCGTCTCCCTATTGCAGCACTGGCCGCAGATGAAGGACAAAAGTCGTATGTATTTGTTTATAACGTTGAACAACAAATTTTACAAAAACGTATGGTACAAACAGAAAGTATTTTAAACAATGAAGTCTTGGTTTCTGCTGGCTTATCGTCAGGAGAAATTATTGCGATTGCCGGTGTCTCGTTTTTACGTGATGGCCAATCGGTTCGGTTGCTTGATAAGCATGTAAAGCGTTTTAATTAATCACGTTCCCGTATAACTTGAAATTTAGAGACTTTTATGAATTTAACTAAAATTGCTTTTACCTACCGAAAGTCCATTTTAATGGTACTTGCCTTATTATTGATCAACGGTGTTTTTGCTTATTTAACCTTACCAGCACAAGAAAACCCAACAATAACCATACGCAAAGCCATTGTTACCACTTCATACCCTGGCATGGCCCCTGAACGTGTTGAACAATTAATCACGCGTGCCATTGAAAAAGAAATTAGAAAAATCCCTGAAGTTGAAAAACTTACATCGACCTCTATGACTGGGCAATCGGTCATTCACGTCGAAATTTACGATCGCTATTTTAATTTAGATAATATTTGGCAAGACTTACGTAATAAAGTTAAACAAGCGCAATTGAATTTGCCAGAAGGGACTAGTCCCCCTTTTGTTAATGACTCATTTGGTGACGTTTCTGTTGTCACTTTAGCCTTAACCGCTGACGGTTTTGACTTAGGTGAGATGTATGATATTTCTAAACATATTCGTGACAATTTATACAGTGTTGCCGGGACTAAAAAAGTTGATATCATTGGCGTACAAGCTGAACGAATATACCTTGAAGCAAAAACAGCTAAACTCGCTCAATTGGGTATTTCACCGCGTAGCATTATTAGTGAACTGCAAAATCAAAATATTATTAGTCCAGGTGGACAGATTGATACGGGTTTACGTTCCATTGTGGTTGAGCCAACAGGTAATTTTTCTTCACTGGAAGAAATAGGTAACACTCATATCAGAATCACTGGGACTGACGATACCATCGCGCTAAAAGATATCGTTAGCCTGCGCCGAGGCTTTATCGATCCGCCAGATAAACCCGCCTACTTCAATGGTGAGCCCGCTATTATGTTTGGGGTTTCCATGCTGCAAAAATATAACTTATTGGAATATGCGCCAAGAGTTAAAAATATGGTCACCAATATTGAAAATACTTTACCAATAGGTTACAAAATCAATATTGCTACCTATCAAGCGGATCAAGTACAGAAATCTATTGAAGGGGTTTCAATCAATGTAATACAAACACTGGTGATTGTATTATTGGTTGTTATTTACTTTTTAGGTTTACGTACCGGTTTAATTGTTGGCTCAATTGTACCTTTTGTGATGTTAACCACATTAGCTATTATGAAATTCTCTGGTATGACGTTAGAGAAAATGAGCTTAGCAACACTGATCATTGCCTTGGGTTTATTGGTTGATAATGGCATTGTTATCGCTGAAGACTTTAAACGAAGAATTGAACAAGGCATAGACCGCTTTGATGCTATGTGCCAGGGCGGTAAAGAACTTGCCATGCCATTACTCAGTTCATCGGTAACCACGATTTTATTTTTCTTACCCTTAATGCTTGCCGAGCATGTAGCGGGTGAATTCACTCGCTCGGTTTCCTTAGTTATACTGATAACGTTAATGACCAGTTGGGTTTTAGCTTTATGTGTAACTCCAACGCTTTGTTATTTCTTTATCAAAGCTGATAACAAGGGGTCGGCGGCAACAGATAAACCCACTGAAAATTCAACAAAATTTTATCAAATATATGAAAAATTCCTTCATTGGGTTTTAGCACATAAAACAATTTTTATGACCTTGATGGTCGTCACCTTAATCGTATCTTTAAGTGGTTTCGGCTTGCTAAAAAAACAATTTTTTCCCGACTCTGACCGAACTCAGGTGATGATGTACATTGACCTACCTAATGGGACTTCGGCAAGAGAAACTAATCGTCAAATGCAAGAGGTGTTTACTTGGTTAGATGATAAGACGAGTTTTCCTGAGATCAGTAACTATTCGGGGTATTCTGGTTTTAACGGCCCGCGTTTTGTATTAACACTTAATCCAGAAGATCCCGCTAATAATAAGGGGTTTGTCGTCATTAATGTTAAAGATGAGACACAAATTAATACTTTTGTTAATAAACTGCATAACGGTATTATTGAAAACTTCCCCAATGTGTCTGGACGCGTTAAGCGGATGTTTGCTGGTCCTTCAGATTCAAGCACGATAAGTATTCAAGTAAAAGGTCCCGATAAAGACATTTTATATGAAAAAGCTAAAGAAATTATGAGCGTTTTACAAGCGGTCCCTTATACTAAAAATGTGCGTACAGATTGGGAAAATCGTATTGTTAAGATGCAAGTTAAAATTGATCAACATCGTGCCCGTCGAGCTGGTGTTACTTCTTCTGACGTAGCTACGGCCTTACAAGGATATTTTAGCGGCGCTAATGTTACTGAATATCGTGATGGCGATGATATTATTCCTGTGGTTTTTCGCGCAGAAGAAGAAGAGCGTTTTAATCTAGATAGGTTGCGTACGGTATCAATATTTTCTAATCAAACCGGGTCCTCAGTGCCCTTATTTCAAGTGGCAGATTTTATTCCTGTTAATCAGTATGCAAAAATTCAACGCGAGAATATGTTTACGACTATCACGATTGAAGCCAGTAATACTCAAATGACAGCCGAAGATTTGCAGGTTGTTATTGACAGCGACATTCAAGCATTAAAAAAAGATTTACCCGTTAACCATTTAATTGAATACGATGGTGTTATTGTCCAGTCCAAAGAAGCACAACAAGCTCTTGGGGCGAGTATGCCGATGGTTATTGGTTTGGTGCTCATTTTATTGGTTATGCAATTTAATTCATTCCGCCGAGCGTCAATTATTGTACTGACTATTCCCTTATCACTAATAGGGACGGTTGTTGGCCTGTTAGTCATGAATGCACCTTTTGGATTTATGGTCACCTTAGGTATTTATAGTTTGGCAGGTATTATTATTAATAATGCGATTGTCTTAATTGACCGAATTGAAATTGAACGAGCCACAGGGCAAAGTGACTATCAAGCCATTGTTAATTCGTGTTTAACACGATTACGCCCAATAACGATGACAACTGTGACCACCATCATGGGGTTATTACCGTTATTGATAGACCCAATGTCAATGTTTTATGGTATGGCAACCGTATTAGCATTCGGCTTAGGTGTTGGTACGATTTTAACTTTAGCAGTCGTGCCCGTTTTATATGCTAGTTTCTTTAAGATCAGTCGATGCTAGTTCATATACTATTAGTTGAAGATGATCTTGATTTAGCAACGACAATTATTGATTATCTTGAATTAGAAGGCATAACCTGTGATCACGCAGCCAATGGTATTGCTGGCTTAGAATTACTCAGTAATCACCACTTTGATGTGATGATTCTCGACGTGAATATGCCGCGCATGGATGGTTTAACCGTCTGTAAAAAAATGCGTGAGCAAGGAAATAGTACGGCGATTTTGATGTTGACCGCTCGAGATACCTTAGATGACAAACTGGCTGGCTTTGCGGCAGGATCAGATGATTACTTGGTTAAACCATTTGAAATGAGAGAACTTATTGCCCGTATTCAGGTGTTAGCAAATCGCCGCAGTGGTCAAACGAACCAACTATCACTCTTCGGTCTTGACGTTGATTTTGGCGCTAAAACATTAAAACGGCAACAACGTACATTACAATTGTCACCAACAGGTTGGAAAATCCTTGAAGTACTGATGCGAAAATCGCCTGAGGTTGTTTCAAAAAAACAACTGTTGCAAGCTGTTTGGGGAAATGAACTCCCAGACAGTGATAGTTTGAAAGTCCATTTATTTAAATTGAGACAACAAATCGATACCATCAATGAAAGTAAGCTTATTCATACGGTAGCGGGACAAGGTTTTGTTTTTCGTGCATGATGAGATTAATGAACATTATAATAGCGACTTTATAGTTAATAATTGATATGAGTAAATCTAAGAAAAAACCACAAACCCTGCGTCGATACGTTTTAAAAGTACAAAGCATGATTGCCTTAATTATCGTGCTCAGTTACACCTTAGTGATTAACTTTTATTTTATTCATGGGCTTGATGAAGCTAACTTTCAGGATCTTCATTTAGAAAGTAACGATTTTGCACGTCAATATCAAAAAAATATCGACCACCCACTGCCTAATAACATTCACTTTCAAGGTTTCTTAGATTGGAAAAGTCTTCCCATCGAAATACGAGAGCACTTTGCTGCCTTTGAAAATGTTAAAAAAATGGCGATGGATAACATTCGACTATTCAGTGAAGACACTTTTATTTCATGGCCAGAGCAAGCTATTTTTGTTATTGCACAGCCATTATTTGATGGTAAAACTTTTTATTTAGTTCGAAAAATAAATATTAAACAATATGATGCCTTAAGCCAAATGGGTATCAGCAAAATGTTCCAGCTAACGTGGCCAATCGCATTAATTTTTTTATTAGTAATGCATTTCTCTGTCCAGTTATTGCTCAAACGAACGTTAAGACCCTTTTACCGTATTGGTGATTGGGTTGAAAGTTTAACCCTTGAAAATGTTGAGCAAGACATACCAAATTTTGAATTCTATGAGTTAACGGCGATTGCAGTTCAACAGCAAAAAGCGCTATTAAGGCTCAGTGCTATGCTTGATAAAGAACAAGATTTTTTACGCCATGCAAGCCATGAGTTACGAACCCCGATAGCGGTTGTTAAAAGTAACAGTGAATTATTAACCCGAATATTCTCTAGCGAAAATAATAAAGACAAAGGTGAACAGTCTTTAGCCCGTATCAGTAGGGCAGCACTCAATATGCAACACACCACAGAAACACTATTATGGCTTAGCCAGGAAAACTCTATAGAGCAAAGTAATCAACAAACATTAGCTTTAGTCGAAATAGACTTAAATTTGATGATTAACAACTTGGTTGAAGACAATGCGTACTTATTACAAAGTAAAAAAGTTAAAATAACACTTAAATTGACGCCTACCCATATTAAGGTACTTGAAACACCTTGTCGCTTGATCCTCAACAATTTAATTCGCAATGCATTTCAATATACAGCAGCAGGCGAAGTTATTATTCAATGTAGCCAAGGCCTCGTTATTGTTGAAAATATTAATATAAGTGAAGGTGACTTTGATCACAGTGGTGCTGATTACGGTTATGGTTTAGGTTTAAGGTTAGTTGATAAAATCGTCAATAAAATGCATTGGTCATATCAAAATAATGATGCAAGTGGTGGTCGTAAAGCGACTGTTGATTTTCGACACCCTATTTAATTTAACTAACTTCATCTTTATCAAGATGGGTTAATATCTTAGCGTTGTAGATAAAGCTCCTCTAGGGAAAGTCACACAAACTTATCACACCCTATTTATCGCGGAATTGATGACTAGACAATAACATCGATACCGACTAACTATGATCAATTGAAACTAACATAAAGTAGCATTAATACAGTAATTACCTAATGCCAATACGACTTAAACAACTCATTTACTTGCCTTTACTGCTCTACAACCATCTTTCATCTGTTATCTGCTAACATTTATTGCCGTAATCACTATACAAGTTCTTCACCATCAATGAGTTGAGTTAGCTCATCGACTAAATAATATCAGTAAAAGATTGTTATTAAGCGATCAGTGACTATAATTTTATAGATGTCTTTTATAGGATTAACTTAATGAAAAAACATTTAATATTGGTAACAACTTTACTTACCATGTCTTCATCTGCGTTCGCTGACTGGTCATCAACCGTTACAGTAGCAAGTGATTATCTTTTTAATGGTGTTAGCCAAACAGATGAGGGCCCAGCACTTCAAGGAAGTCTTGACTGGTCTGGTGCGGTTGGTTGGTATGCGGGGGGGTGGGCATCAAATGTTGATTTTGGTGATGATACGAATATAGAAGCAGATGTTTATCTCGGTTATTACACGGCGGTAAATGATACCGTTAATCTTGATATTGGCGTTGCTCAATATACTTATAACGGCGCAAGCTATAGTTCTGACGGTAACTATACTGAGATATATACTAAATGGAATTTCGGCGCTACCGATTTAAACTTTTGGTATGCTTGGGATTACTTTGGAACAGGGGCAGGTCATTACATTGTTATGTTAAATCATACCTTTACTATTAATGATGAATTAACTTTATTAGTGGGTATTGATAGGTCGAGTAGTTTAGATGATGACAAATGGCAATGGGAGCCCGGTAGTGACAGTTATAATCACTGGCAAGTCACCAGTAACTTTAGTACCAATGGTTTTGATTTTTCACTAGGGCTGCATGGCACTGACTTAGATACTTATGGCGATACCACACTATTGCTTTCCGTTGCTCGTACATTTCAGTTTTAGGAGATAGCCATGTTTAATAAAGTCATAAAGTTTATATTAATTTTGTCTTTTAGCACACCCGCATTTAGCGACACAGTTTACCTAACCTCGTTAACTTGGCCGCCATATTCAGGAAAGGCTTTAAATGAACAAGGTGCTTCAGTTGCTTTAGCTAAAGCTGCGTTTAAGGCGATGGGACATGAGTTGAAGGTTGATTTTTTCCCTTGGAGCCGTGCTGTAAAACATGCATCGCAACCAGACTCAAAATATGCAGGTTACTTTCCTGAGTATTACTATGAGTCAAATGAGTTTTCATTTTCTAATCCGATGGGGAAGGGGCCTTTAGGATTAATTGAAAACAAGAAAAAACCCATAGTATGGTCTGCAGTTAAAGATTTAACGCAATATAAAATTGGCGTAGTGCAAGATTATGTTAATACGGCTGAAGTTGATGCATTAATTGCTAGTGGCGAAATAAAAGCGCAAACCGCTACCTCTGATGAAACCAACATTCGTAAAGTTGCGGGTGGTCGAATCGATGCTGCTGTTATCGATACCAATGTTTTTAGTTACTTACTAGCGAATAGCAAAGACTTAGAAAAAGCGCAAGAACAAGTGCAAATTAATGCTAAATTGTTGACAGAAAAGGAATTATTTGTAGCCTTTAAAAATAGTACCGAAGGTAAAAAATGGTTAGCTATCTATAATGAAGGTTTAAAGAAGATTGATATTACGGCGGTGATGAAAAAATATTTGAATGAATAGGACTTTATGTTAATTATACATAAAGAATAGTTTTTTAGGCTAACACAATAGATTGTTGTATTTACGCACTTTGTTCTTAATGAATATGATAACCCTTGATTAAGAGCAGGTGTGCGTAATTCACTCAACTATACACTTAACAAGGTTAATACGATGAAACTGATTATTGGTTTACTTACTATCATCATTTCACTGCCAGCATCTGCAGCGACAGTTACTATTCGTGCGGACGACTGGTTTCCGATGAATGGCGATCCAAGTGGTGACAAGCAAGGTTATATGATTGATATGGCTACTGCAATTTTTACAGCAGCAGGACATACTGTTGATTATAAGGTAATGCCATGGGAAAGGGCGGTAAACTCGGTTCGTGAAGGTAAGTTTGACTGCGTTGTGGGAGCGTATCCTGAAGATGCACCCGACTTTATTTTTCCTTCCGTGCACTGGGGAATGGATGGTACAGGATATTATGTTAATAATGCATCAACTTGGAAGTTTACCGGTTTTGATTCGCTATTAACTCAGAAAGTAGGTGTTATTAGTGGTTATGCTTATGGCAAAGAGTTTGATGCGTTAATAAAAAGTCGACCAGATGTTTTTAAAGATGTTTCAGGAACCGATGCTTTGGAGAAAAACTTTAAAAAACTTGTTAACAACCGAATTGATGTTGTCGTTGAATCGGTTCCAGTAGCGAATGCAAAATTAAAAGAACTTGGTTTTAATAAAGCACTAAAAAGCGCAGGGACTAACACTGAGAAAGCACCTATTTATATTGCTTGTTCACCTGTAAAACCGAGCAGTAAAATGTACATTGAATTAATCGAGAAAGGTACAGAAACACTTAGAGAATCTGGACAGTTAAAAGATATTCTAGATAAATATGGTCTACAAGACTGGCAGTAAAAAGGTATAAAAATAATATGAACGTTACTAAATCTATATCATTTAAACTTATTTTTTCAGCATTGATTATTGTCACCACACTCGTCATTTCTTTTGGTGTGTATGATTATATGGCACAAAGTAATCTACTGAAAAATAAGCAAATAAATCAACTTTCTTTGGTCGAATCTCGATTAAAACTTAATTTGCCTTCTGCTGTTTGGAATTATGAAGAAGATCAAATGATGGGTATTTTAAACTCTGAGCAACAATCAGAAGATATCGCTTTAATAGAAATAACCAATGAAGATAAAAAAACAATATCTCAATCAAAAGGAAAGAAAACAAACGAAGCGATCACTTTTAAGTTACAACATATTGAAGACGGTCAAAGTACCAGTGTTGGTAATGTTACTTTGTTTATTGATAGTTCTTCGATAGATGTCGAGTTGTCATCTTTGGCTTCTCGTATCATTGTTAAAGGGGTCTTGCTTGATGTATTTTTAATTTCAGCGATCTACTTTTTATTTGCTAAACTAGTGACGCAGCCTTTAAGTGAAGTTGCCAATGCTTTAGAGAATATTGCACGCGGTGAAGGCGACCTAACGCAGCGACTACGCGTTAAACGTGAAGATGAAATAGGCCTTGTTGCAGAGTCATTCAACGTCTTTGTAGACAAAATTCAACTGCTTGTACAGTCAATTCAATTATCGGTAAAGCAGACTTCAGAGGTGTCAAAAAATGTATATCAAGCTTCTGAGGCCAGTCGTGGGCATTTAGAGAATCAGCAGTCGGAAACTGACCAAGTAGCGACTGCTATTACAGAAATGTCAGCATCAGCAAAAGAGATTGCCCATAACGTACAATTAACTGCAGGATCAGCAGATCAAGCAAACCAAGATGCACGAGCAGTATCCACTATTATTAAAGAGTCTATTGAGTCGATAAATGGCTTATCTGATCACCTTAATGAAGCCACTAAGGTCGTTGGTGCACTCGAGGATGATGTTAAAGGTATTGTTTCAGTATTAGATGTCATTCGCGGTATTGCTGAACAAACAAACTTATTAGCGTTAAATGCTGCTATTGAAGCAGCTCGTGCAGGAGAGCAAGGGCGTGGTTTTGCTGTGGTTGCAGATGAAGTTAGGGCTTTGGCCAGTCGAACTCAAGAAAGCACTGCACAAATACAGCAGACCATTGAACGTTTACAATCAGGTGCTAAATCAGCGGTTCATGTTATGGAAGATAGCCAGGTTAAAAGTAAGGCATCGGTTGAAAATGCGCTCAGTTCAGGTGAGTCTATTAGTAGCATTTTAAGCTCTACAGAACAAATTACTGAAATGGCAACGCAAATAGCCTCAGCGGTTGAAGAACAAAGTACTGTGGCAGAAGAGTTAAGCAGCAACGTTAATAGAATTGTTAGCGCAGGTCATAGCAGTTTAGAACAATTAAATGCGATGACAAAAAACTCTCAGCTTATGCAAAGTTCTTCAGATGAGCTCAATAAATTAACGCAACAATTTAAAGCTTAACGGTCGGAATTAAATTGTCGGTAACGCAAATTTACCGTTGTGTGACGTTATTACGGATAGACTTTAATCATTTATTTGAAGGGGGTGGGACTTTTAATAACTATGGTGTTCTCCTTCGCTCTTAGAGACCCTTAAATGCTGATTATAATTTGCTAACAACAAATTATAATCAGTTTTTTTTATCTGTTTATTTCAAATACGCTTGATGATTAAAGTGGCTTTATGGATAAAATTTGCAGAGATGTGCTTAATAGACTCAGTTTATAGCTGCTATAGTGCGGCAGCGCTTTTTCAATTAAGTAAAAAACAGAGCTTGTGTTGACTACGGGCTTATTTTCTTGATTGCTTTAAGTGATTAAAGCCGTTAAAGTTTGCCTAATTCCTACCAGAGTAATATCCCTTAATGCGCAGATCTTCCTACTCGTCACCTGAAAATTCCACCATTAATTGGCGAGTGCTAAAATCACTTATTCCTTACTTACTCGAATTTAAAGTGCGCATTGGTTTTGCCTTGTTATGCTTAGTTTTGACTAAGATAGCCAGTGTTTATCTGCCTTTTATCTTAAAAGATATCGTTGACGGACTTGACGCACAACAAGAAAATAATATCTTCATTGTGCCTTTTGCTTTAGTTGCCGCTTATGGTTTGGTGCGTTTAACTATCGTGCTACTGGCAGAAATACGCGACACCTTATTTGGCCGTGTTACTGAACGAGCGATTCGCCGCATTGGTTTGAAAGTTTTCGAGCACTTGCATCAACTTGACTTAGACTTTCATTTGGACCGACAGACAGGTGGACTCTCGCGTGACATTGACCGTGGTACGTCTGGGGTTAACTTCTTAATGCGGTTTATGGTTTTTAATATTGTGCCAACCTTACTCGAAATAATCATGGTTATTACCATATTATGGGTGAATTATGGTATTTGGTTTGCGCTGATCACTGGCGTCTCTATTGCCAGCTATATCGCTTATTCGATTTACGCAACAGAATGGCGCACGCGCTACATTAGAGCCGCAAATAAAGCTGACTCATCAAGTAATACTCGTGCAATAGACAGTCTGTTAAATTATGAAACGGTTAAATATTTTACTAATGAATCATATGAATCAACAGCTTACGATAGTCAGTTAGCTGATTGGGAAAAAGCAAAAATGCAAAACCGTTTGTCATTGTTTGCTTTAAATGGTGGTCAGGCCATTATCGTGTCGCTAGCGATGACGGCAATGTTAGCGTTAGCCGCTTATCAAGTGACTCATCAACAAATGACCTTAGGAGACTTTGTCCTGGTTAATGCTTTTATGATGCAATTGTTTATCCCTTTAAACTTTTTAGGATTTGTTTATCGAGAAATAAAAGGTTCTTTAGCAAATATTGAGCAAATGTTTACCTTGTTGCAAAAAGTACCTAAGGTTGTTGATGCAAAAGATGCCAAAGAATTAGTGATAAGCCATGGTGCTATTAAATTTGATAACGTTAGCTTCTTTTATGATGAGCAAAGACCCATTTTAAAAAATGTATCATTCGAGGTTAAAGCGGGTCAAAAAGTCGCTGTTGTTGGCGAGAGTGGCTCAGGAAAATCGACCTTAGTGAAACTACTTTTTCGTTTTTATGACTGCCAACAAGGCTGTATTAAAATTGACGGAGAAGAAGTTACTGATATTACGCAACATTCATTGAGAAAGAATATTGGCATCGTGCCACAAGATACGGTGTTATTTAATGAAAGTTTATTTGAAAATGTTAAATATGGCAATGTAAACGCGAGTAATGCACAAGTTGAAGAAGCCGCAAGATTATCGCATTTAAGTCACTTTATTACCTCGTTACCAAAAGGTTTTGATACCGTCGTTGGCGAGCGTGGTTTAAAGCTTTCTGGCGGCGAAAAGCAACGGGTTGCCATTGCCCGGACCATTTTGAAAAATCCTGCTATTTTGGTCTTTGATGAAGCAACGTCGTCACTTGATAGTCACTCAGAGCAAGCTATTTTAAAAGCAATCAAAGAGGTGGCTAAAGATCACACTAGCTTAGTGATAGCTCATCGATTATCCACTATTATTGATGCTGATAATATTATTGTCCTGCACAAAGGGGAAATAATAGAGCAGGGTGATCATCAAACGCTACTCACTAAAAAGGGTCATTACGCAACTATGTGGCAACTGCAACAAAATGCCTGATAAACAAATGTATGCCGTTGAAATTTCACAAACTCAGCTGTGGCTAGAAGAAATAATTATTGGTTTGAATTTTTGCCCTTTTGCAAAAAAAGAGTTTGTTAATAACACTATACATTATCAAGTTTGCCCAGCAAAAAAGGTCGAATCGGCTTTAGCAGAATTAACCATAGAATTTGAAAGACTCGTTGCTGACTCCAACATAGAAACGACTTTATTGATTTTTAATGAAGGGTTTAAAGGTTTTGAAAGCTACCTTGATTTACTTGATGAGGCTAATGAATTGTTGTTCACCTTAGGTTACGAAGGCGTCTTTCAACTGGCCAGTTTTCATCCTGATTATTATTTTGAAGGTGAGCCGTTCAACGCAGCCTCTAATTATACCAACCGTTCGCCATTACCCACGCTTCATTTAATACGTGAAGCGAGTATGGAAAAGGTATTATCTGTGTATAAAAATCCACAGCAAATACCTGATAATAATATTGCCTTAGCCCAAGAGAAAGGTGCTCATTACTTTCAAAATATATTAAAACGTATTGCTAAATTACGCCAGTAATTCAGGTGAAAATTTATGCTATTTTCCAATAGCAAATCAACTTGCTATAATGTTGCAAAATTTACACAAAGGTAGTCATTTTCGTGGATGAAAAAAAAGTAGTACAAATCGGTGGTAGCATAGAAAAGTCTTTGCAGGGTGAATATACTATTGATGTTTCTTTAGTATTAAAAGAGGCGTGGCAATTAACACTTCGCTCGCGAATCGCTATTAATTTAGGATTACTTTTTACGCTTATTTTGGGGATTGTTGTTTCATTTTTGATCAGTAATACCATGGGCGGTATTGAACAAGTGATTAAAGACCCACAATCAACAACATTATTAAATATTGTTGTTACTATGGTTATCTATCCTTTTTTAGTTGGTGTCGAGATGATGGGCGTTTTTCATGCCGTTGGCTTAAAAACCAATAGTAAATTAATTTTTGCTTTCTTAAAACGAGGCAGTTGGGTTGCTGTTTGCGCGCTGTTAACGTCAGTATTAATAACTTTAGGTATGAGTTTATTTGTTTTTCCAGGCATTTATTTAGCGGTCGCCCTGTCATTAGTACTGCCGCTTGTAGTAGATAAAAAATTATCACCGATAAAAGCTATTACCTTGAGTTTACAAGTTACACGTTTTCAGTGGTTTAAGTTACTCGCTATTTATAGCTTACTCTTTTTAACTTTATTTTTATCTTTAATCCCCTTAGCCATTCTTGCTAAAACACAATTTTCAGTGATTGGTGTTATGCTTTTCTTAGTCGCATTAACATTTATAGCGCCACTATTTTATAATGTTAAAGGTATTTTATACCGAGAAATTTTTGGTATGCAGTTACAAGCCACTGATGCAATGGGGCAGCAAACGAGTGATACATTTTCAGCGTAAAGTTCTGTGCAAAACCTTATTGTTAACAAAAAGGCTATTATGATTATTCAATATTTGATGAGAACTGTGTTAATAAGTGTATTTTTTCTTGCGCTTATTGCGCCCTTCACTTTTTTAGCGCCAACTTTTGTTCTTCCCACGCCGGAAGTAAAAAACGTTGTTATCGCTCCTGTAGTCAAGGCAAAAGTAAAAGTGGTTGAGCAACCGCTTCATAACGTTAAGATCCCCAACTTTGCTTCTATAAGCGATGTTAAAACGAAAAAACGTCAGTTTTTCCGTTATATTTATCCAGCAATAGCGCAGGAGAATAGCAATATTCTTATGTTAAGGGCAGAAGTCTCCTTGATGATAGAAACACTTTTCCTTGAGGAAAATCTTTTAGCAGATCAACAAGCTTTACTTGAGCGATTAATTAACAAATATAAAGTTAATAAAAAACACTCTCCGCTACAGCAGCTTAATGAACTATTGTTGCGTATTGATATTGTACCTGCTGAATTAGTATTAGTGCAGGCAGCCAATGAATCAGCCTGGGGCACTTCTCGTTTTGCTCGAGTGGGTTTGAACTTTTTTGGAATGTGGTGCTATAAAAAAGGTTGTGGCATGGTGCCAAGAGGAAGAGATTACGGTGCTAAACATGAAGTAGCAGCATTTAATAGTTTAGAGCATGCGGTACAGCGTTATTTACACAATATTAATACCAATCATGCTTATGGTGTTTTTCGTTCAATTAGAGGGCAATTGCGCGCTCAAGAACAACCACTATCGCCACAAATACTAGCAACGGGATTGCTGCGTTATTCTATTAGAGGCACTGATTATGTCTTAGAAATAACAGAAATGATCCGCCATAATAAAGTGTATTTTGATAAAATATTGTCAAAGCCAAAGCCTAAGGTTATTTAGGCGCGGCTTATTCTATTACGCATTAGATAATGATGGCGAGCGATAACATTAATACCTTTTGACTGGTGTTGTTATCGCTTAGATACTTGCTGTTAATTCAGGTAGATATTACTTTATTTCTATAATATTCAGACTGTTACTTAGTGAAGTTTTGGCTATTGAATTCTCTTCAATATTGACGCTGTTTGTTAATTGAGCGGCAATAATAGGTTCATCATCAAAAGCGATATCGCCACCATTGATAATGCCTGAGTCAGCGTTAATCCCTTTAAAATCAAAAAGTTCACTGTCACACAAATGTGATGGAACCACATTGCGAATAGCAGTAAACATAGATTCAATTCGTCCCGGATGATTAACATTCCAGTCCTGTAGCATTTTCTTAATGTTTTGGCGTTGTAAATTAGGTTGAGAGCCACATAAATTACATGGAATAATTGGGAACGCTTTTAGTTGTGCATATTGGATGAGTTCTGCTTCTTTACAAAAAGCTAACGGTCGAATAACAACATGCTCACCATTATCAGAGACCAATTTTGCTGGCATCGATTTTAATTTACCGCCATAAAACATATTTAGCATTAGTGTTTCAACCATATCATCACGATGATGGCCTAGTGCAATTTTAGTTGCGCCTATTTCTGCAGCGACCTTGTACAAAATAGCTCTGCGTAAACGAGAGCATAAACTGCAGGTGGTTTTCCCCTCAGGTATTTTATCTTTAACAATGGAGTAGGTATCTTCTTGCGCAATTTTATATTCAACACCTAAAGCTTCTAAGTATTCGGGAAGGATATGTTCAGGAAAACCGGGTTGTTTTTGATCAAGATTAACGGCAACAATATCAAAATGAATAGGCGCTGATTCTTTTAACAACATTAAAATAGCCAGTAGGGCGTAACTGTCTTTACCACCTGATACGCACACCATTATTTTATCGCCATCTTCTATCATATTATATTGCGCGATAGCTTGGCCAACATGTCGTCTTAAGCGCTTCTCAAGTTTACTCAGCTGTATTTTTTGGCTGGGTGTTAAAGATGTTATTGGTGTCGCTGATTGAGCGCTCATAGTGTTCCCTAGAGATATTTAAAATAAAAAAGTATGAATTTTACGGCGCGTAGTATAGCAAAAAGCCAAGAAAACCCTCGGCTTTTTAATGGATATTTACATATTTCAATATTAAGCTAGTGGAGAGAGGTAACCATCAGGTTTTATCGCTAAAACATCACAGTTAAGGCGGTCAATGACATGCTCTGCAGTATTACCGATAAGTGCTGCTGAAATCCCTGTTCGACCTATAGTGCCTAACACGACTAATTCAGCATCAATGTGCTTAGAAATACTTTGAATAACATCTTCAGGTAAACCTTCTTTAACATGGGTATTTTTGAGTGGAATATTAAAGCTATTAGCATGGTCTTTCATCGCACTTTTGTGATGATTAAACATCGTGTCGTTATATTCAGAGGCGTTAAACTCTGGAATTTCAATGGCAATATTTACTGGTGTACCCGGATAAGAATTCACTAAGTGTACATTGGCTTTAATAAGTGAAGAAAACACTATTGATTCTTGGGTTAACTTATTATTGAGCGCTTTGTGCTCATCATCATCGCTACCAATATTGAGTGCGGTAAGTAAATTACCATTACTTGGCCAACTATGGTCTTTAACCAGTAATACTGGGCAGGGACATTTCCTTAAGATATGCCAATCTGTTGGTGTAAAAATCACCGACTTTAGCTTGTCATGTTGATGGGTGCCTTTGATGACAATATCGAAGTTTTCAGTCAGTACTTTTTTGATGATCTTTTCAAATGGACGATTATGCCAAATAATACAGGTATCTATGGTTATGTCTTCGTGATCAGTTTCTGCAATCTTTTCGTCTAACCATAGTTTACGATCATTAATAACCGATTGACGCATTGCTTCTCGCTCTTCACCAGAAAGCATGGTGGTCATTTCATAAGATAAATCATAAATAGTTAAAAATGCAGTAATCTGTCCGCCACTATGTCGTGCTAATTCAATCGCACGTTTCAACGCTTTTTGATTTTCAGTGGTTGGATCAATAACGGCTAATATTTTTTTATACTTATCCATAATATTTACTCCCTACTTATTAAATAATATTAATAATAGACCATAATTAATAGATATTATTTGCTTTAAATCATAATATTTCAATAAAAAAAATGCTTAACATCTTTAATGTTAAGCATTTATCTATAATTATTTAAAAAAGCGATAAACTATAGCGAAGCACACTCGTTAAGTTTAACCATATCAAGTATTGTAATGAGCTTTCCATCTACTGTGATTAATTCATTTTTTTGGAAACGATTTAACAACCTACTGATGGTTTCAACCGTTAAACCAATATAATTACCAATGTCACTGCGCGTCATCGTTAGGCGAAAATCTGTCAGTGACATACCGCGTGCATGATAGCGACTAGCTAAGGTTGAAATAAAAGTCGCTAAGCGTTGCTCAGCATTTTTGCGGTTAAGTAGCGTTAGCATTTCTTGATCGGCGCGGATCTCGGAACTCATCATGCGAAGAATTTGTTTTTTTAGCTTAGGCATCGTATTCGATAATGAATCTAAAGTATTGTAAGGTATCTCACAGACCATAGATGTTTCTAAGGCTTTTGCAAAACTAGGGTGCTCTGACTCAGCAATAGCATCAAAACCTAATAAATCACCCGCTAAATGAAAACCGGTAATTTGTTCTTCACCTTGTTCATTTACTGTAAATGTTTTGAATGTTCCAGAGCGAATAGCGTATAAAGCTTGCATTTTATCGCCATCTTGGAAAATTTGTTCGCCTTTATGGATAGGGCGTTTACGGTCAATAATACTGTCTAGTGTATCAAGTTCTTTATCATTTAAAGAGAAAGGTAAACACAGCTCGCTGATACTACAGTTTTGACAATGGATATGTTGAGATGTAGAACATGGCTTTTTATACATATTAACCTAAATGATTTATCCCTAATTTATCGATCATATTAAAACAATTGCTGATATGCAAACATTAAACTGTATGTACCATATGTAATTATCATTAGCGCCATTATTTTCTTGAATTTCGTATTAGTTAACAACGACTTTATACCAAAAGAGCCAAGTGAAAGACTTAACAAGGCTGGTAAAGTACCTAAACCAAAACTGGTCATTATTAGAGCGCCACTAAGAGCACTTCCACTGGCTAAGGACCAAGTTAATGTCGAGTAGACTAAACCACAGGGTAACCATCCCCAAATTGCTCCTAATGCTAGCGCTTGTTTAGCATTATTAATGGGAATAAACTTTTTACTTAACGGAGATAGATAGCGCCAAAGGAACTTACCTATTTTTTCAACTTTTGATAACCACATTAACCATTGGCCTAAATACAAGCCTAATAAAATTAAAAATACAGCTGCAAATAACCGAAAAAAACCTAATGGAACGCCAATGTTTTTGATGGCAATAGAACTACTAAATCCAACTATTGCTCCAATTAAGCTATAAGAAAAAATTCGGCCAACATTATATGCACCGACCAGCTTAAATTTATCGCAGCCTTGTTGTTGCGGCGATATAGCAGATGTTAACATCGTTGTTATGCCACCACACATACCGATACAATGTCCCGAACCTAACAAGCCGATGATGAATGCTGATAAATAATCAATACTCAACATGGTTATTATTTACTACCCGTATCATTTTTAGCTGTATTTTCGCTATGGGTTTCAGTGGTCTTTTTTGTGGTAATATTTTCATCTTCATCAAACAAGATACTCATCCCTTGTTTCTCTAAATCATCAAACTGCTCAGTCTTTACTGCCCAGAAAAACAAATAAATAGCGATAGAGGTTAGTATTATCGCTATGGGGATCAAAATATAAATAATGCTCATGGTTTTTATGCTCTATTATAAGTTTTCGTTTACTTTTTCAATAAACGTAATGAGTTAGTGATAACCAATATCGAACTAGCAGACATACCTATAACCGCTATATAGGGGGTAATGTAGCCTGAAACAGCAAGCGGCAATACGATAGCATTATAACCGAATGCCCAAAAATAATTTTGCCAAATAATGCGACGAGTTTTGTTGGCAACCTGTCTTAATGTTGTTATCGACTTTAAACGATTATTGAGTAAGATAACATCTGCACCGCTTTTAGCTATATCTGTGCCACTACCCATAGCAATCGAGACATGGGCTGCGCCAAATACTGGGGTATCATTGACACCATCGCCTACCATAGCAACGGTTGAGTTTTTAGGCTGATTTTTTATTATCTCCATCTTATTAGCCGCAGTCAAAGTACTATGTAACTCGTCTAAATGTAACAATGCCTGAACTTTTTCACAGCCAGCAGGGTTATCACCCGATAGCATGATGGTATAAATATTACTTTTCTTTAAGTCATCTAACAGCGTTTGGGCATCATTACGAATTTCATCGCTTAAATAAAAAGCAGCGACTAATTGGTTGTCTGTTATCAATAGGCAAGAAGCCGTCGCAAATTCTGCCAACATCTTTGTTTCGCTAAGTAACCAATTAGGCTTACCCATTTGAAAGTATTGACCGTTCACTTTCCCCTGAATACCAGCACCTGATTTAATTTCAACGGCTTCAGTGTGGTAGGAGTAATCACGAAAGGCTTTAAACGGTTTGGCTAAAGGATGCTCAGAATAAGACTCAAGCGCTGCTGCTATAGCTAAAACCTGCTGCTCGCTATAGTTAAGCTTTTCATTATTAAAGCGCTTTATTTCATTAATAGAAAAATCACCAGAAGTTAATGTACCTGTTTTATCAAAGGCAATCGTGGTTAATTTTGGTAAAGTTTCCATAACATGTGCAGATTTTATCATGATGCCTTCGCGGTTTAAGCGTGTGGTCGCACAGGTTAATGCTGTGGGGGTTGCCAATGACAAGGCGCAAGGGCAGGTAGCTACTAGTACCGATAAGGTGATCCAAAAAGCTTCTTCAGGTAAATGTTGTTGCCAATAAAATGCAGTACCTACAGCGGTTAGCAAAATAACTGCAACAAAATATTGAGCGATTTTATCTGATAATTTTGCTAATTTGGGTTTATGCGCTTGAGATGATTCACTTAATCTGATCAGTTGGCTTAAAAAAGAATGTTCACTGGCTTGTTTAACTTCAACGTTGATATTACCGTCACCGTTTATGGTGCCAGCAAAGACCGTATCGCCTATTGATTTATTTAATGGTAACTGCTCACCCGACAACATCGCTTCGTTTAATTGGCTGCTGCCTGAAATTATTGTGCCATCAGCGGGAACCACTTCGCCGGGTTTTATTAGTACAATATCGAGAGGACAAAGTTTTTTTGCTGGTAGTATGACTTCTTTTTCTGCTCCTTTATCATCAATGAGTTTTGTCGCTATCATCGGCATTAATTTAAGCAAGTTAGCCGAAACTTCCGCTGCGCGACTTCTTGCTCTAAATTCTAAAAATTTACCAATAAGTAGTAAAAAAGTGAACATTGATACAGACTCAAAATAGACTTCACCTTGCTGAGTGATTGTTGCCCATGCACTGGCCGAAAATGCGAGTGAAATCGCAATAGCAACAGGAACATCCATCGATAAACGCTTCACTCTTAAAGCATTAATAGCTCCCTTATAGAAGGGGAATGCGCCATAGGTAACAATAGGTAAGGTCAAGCATAAGCTTGCATAGCGTAAATAGATTAAGTTGTACTCATCCATACCTGAAAAGGCGCCAAAGTATAAGCCAAAAGCGATCATCATGACTTGCATCATTAAAATACCAGAAATACCTAGGCGTTTAATATAATTATTACTTTGGGTTTTATTAAGCTGCTCGGCGGTACTCGCTTTAAAAGGGAGGGCTTGGTAACCAATATTACTGATATGATTAATAAGCTCACTGAGTTGAACCTCACTATTATTCCATCGAACTGTTGCACGTTGTGTAGTGGCATTTACGTTAATTTTAATTAAGCCATTTATCTTGATAAGTTGCATTTCGATAAGCCAAGCACATGCCGCGCAGCTTATACCGTCAACTGTTAAAATTGCTTCGTTATATTCATCACTTTTATAAGTAAATTCACTTTGTAGGCTGTCATCATCAAGTAACTTGTTACGTTGTAACTGCTCAGGAACTAGTGGTTCACCTTTTTGAGCAGGGGCTGTTCTAAAACGATAATATTCACCTAAACCGTTATCAATAATCGCTTGAGCAACACTTTGACATCCAATACAACACATCGGCTGCATGGTTTTCTCAATTTTTATTGATAAATCTAACCCATTAGGAACAATTTCACTGCAGTGATAACAAAGTGTTTTCATATGTTGAGGCCAAGCAAATAATTGGTTTTTTATAGAGGTGTTGCTTAGGTGAGACTAATCAACACCTAAGCTAATAGAGACTACCGGCGTTTAGTTAGCTTCTCTAACATTAGGAATAATATCGATAAATTCACTTTGAGGTAAGAAAATAGTATTTTGAATTTTCCAGTGATTCTCAAAAGGAGTCATAGTTAAACGCCATTTTCCCTTTACTGGTTCATCAAAGACATGCCTAAAATAGCCATTACCGTCAGGCGTGAGTGCTAAATAGAAATCTTTATCAGCAAGAGTAGGGTGATAAAAGTTAAGATTTAACACTGGGAATATTTTATCAATACCGGTAGGTTTGATAATTAATTCGTTATCTTGCAGTTTTAATGCAAAGCGCATTCCTAATTTTTGGGCAAGCTTTACTTTAGAGACTTCTAAGTTAATTGCTTTACCTTTTTTATAGTAATCACCAACGACTAATGGGTCGGGATTATGGTTAGCAATAAAGTAAGTCGAAATACCAGCAACAACTGCGGTAGCAGGGAGAATAAAAACAAACCAAGCCCAAGGCTCTTTATACCAAGATATTTTCATGTTAAAAGTTCAGTCAATAAAGGTAGGCATATTATACGACTTTTTTCTATTGGGAACTATTAAAAAACCATCAATTTACTAACTATTCTTGGCTTGGAATATATAAAAAAGCCTTGCGGTAATAATACAGCAAGGCTTTTAAATTGAGACTAATTAAGCGCAGTTATTTTTGCGATAAACTATACACATAGGCACTAACAAGATGTATTTTTTGTTCACCTAAAATGTCCTTCCATGCGGGCATTACACCAGCTCGACCATTTTTAATAGATGACTCAACGGCACGTGGAGAGCCGCCATACAACCAGATGTTGTCAGTTAAGTTAGGCGCTCCTAAATCAATACCCATAGCTAAACTACCTTTACCGTCAGCACCATGGCAACTTGCACATAGAGCGAACTTTTCTTTACCGGCAGCAGCACTTGCAACGTCAACTTCACGACCACTTAAACTCAATACATAGGCGGTAACATCCTTAACGCCTTGATCACCTAATGCTGAGCCCCAAGCGATCATACCATTAGCATTACGGCCATATAAAAGTGTATGCTTAATCGATTGTGGGTCCCCACCGTATAACCAGTCATTATCGGTTAGGTTGGGGAAGCCGGTAAGACCACTTGCATTTGAACCATGACACTGAGAACAATTTTGTAAATATAGGCGTTGACCTACTTTTAAAGCTTCTACATCAGTAGCTAAGTCTTTAATAGTACGTGCAGCATAGGCATCAAAAATTGGACCATATTTCAAATCAGCGGCTTCAATTTCACGATCATACTGTACTAAATAACCATTTTCTTTTGCGGCTAGTATCTGTTCTCTAGATTCAGCAAGATTCAAAATTCCTTGGTTAGAGCTTTTCCAACCAATAAATCCAGTCCAATTACCTAAACCATAGAGTGCTAAATAACCGAATGCCCAGATGATCGTTAATAAAAAGAATGTACTCCACCATTGCGGCAGTGGATTATTCAATTCCTCGATGCCATCAAAAGTGTGTCCCATTGACTCACCTTCAGGAACACCTGCAAAGTTCTTTAAACAATAGCGAAGTAGTAAAAAACAACCGACTAAAGTTCCCAGGGTTAAAACCCAAATCCATATATTCCAGAAGCTAGACATTTTTATTAGTCTCCTGTTTGCCATTCACGTCATTAAGCTCAGTCTTTTCTTTATCTTCTTCGAAGATAGAGTTTGCAGCTTCATCAAAAGCACTTTTACGCTTTTTAGAATAAGACCAAACCACAATAATAATAAATAGTGCCAATATTAGTAAAGCTATTAACCCTCTAAGGGTGCCATAATCTATCATCATTATTTCAACGCATGACCAAGAGATTGCAAATAAGCAATAAGAGCTTCCATTTCCGTTTTATCTTTAACAGCCTCTTTAGCACCGGCTAAATCTGCAGCTGAATATAACGGGATACGATTACCTTCTTCATCTTTATGGCTGCGATTACGCGTTAAGAAATTAAAAGTAGCTAATTTCTTCTCGGTTAACTTGCCATCTAACTTGTTTTCAGCTAACCAGCTAAACGAAGGCATATTTGACTCGGGAACTACTGAGCGAGGGTCAAGTAAATGTGCACGATGCCAATCATCACTATAACGACCACCAACACGAGCTAAGTCAGGACCTGTGCGTTTAGAACCCCACAAGAATGGATGTTCCCATACGCCTTCACCAGCAACTGAATAGTGCCCATATCGCTCTGTTTCAGCGCGAAAAGGTCGTATCATTTGGCTATGACATACATTACAACCTTCACGGATATAAATATCACGACCCTCCATTTCTAAAGCGGTATAAGGTCTGAGGTTGTCAACCGGTGTTGTCGTTGCTTTTTGAAAGAACAACGGTGTTATTTCAACTAAGCCGCCAATACTTATTGCGAGAATAGTGAAAATAGCAAACAAACCAACATTTGTTTCAAATTTTTCATGTTTATTTTTCATCGTTAGCCTCCTAATCTATGGCTACGGGCTTTAGACTTTCGTCTTCAGCATAGATAGTTTTGAACATGTTGTAAGCCATCAATAAGAAACCAGCCACAACGAATAGACCACCAACAAAACGCATAAAGTAGAATGGATATGATGCAGTTAAACTTTCTACAAAGCTATAAGTTAACGTACCATCGGTATTAACCGCTCTCCACATTAACCCTTGCATGACACCTGAAATCCACATAGCAACTATGTAGAGAACAATACCTGTTGTGTGTAGCCAGAAATGTACGTTGATCAATTTGATACTGTACATGCGACCTTGATTAAATAGCACCGGAATCAAATGGTACATAGCGCCAATTGACACCATAGCAACCCAGCCCAAAGCACCAGAATGCACATGGCCAATAGTCCAGTCAGTGTAATGAGAAAGTGCATTTACAGATTTAATTGCCATCATAGGACCTTCAAAGGTAGACATACCATAGAAAGACAATGAAACAATTAAGAAACGAAGGATCGGGTCATGGCGAAGTTTGTGCCATGCGCCAGAAAGCGTCATAATACCGTTAATCATCCCCCCCCAAGAAGGCAGGAATAATACGATAGACATCACCATACCAACAGACTGAGCCCAATCAGGTAGTGCCGTGTAATGCAAGTGATGTGGGCCAGCCCAAATGTATAAAGAAACTAATGCCCAAAAATGCACAATAGATAAACGATAAGAATAAACTGGACGTTCAGCTTGTTTGGGCACGAAGTAATACATCATACCTAGGAAACCAGCGGTTAATAGGAAGCCAACGGCGTTATGTCCGTACCACCACTGCATCATCGCATCAATAGCGCCTGAGTAGATAGAGTAAGACTTCATCATAGAAACAGGAATTACCATTGAATTACCAATGTGTAATACCGCAACAGTTAGTATAAAACCACCAAAGAACCAGTTAGCAACATAAATATGCGATGTTTTACGTTTAACGAGTGTCCCAAAGAAGACTATAGCGTAGCTTATCCATACAATGGCAATTAAAATATCAACTGGCCATTCTAATTCAGCATATTCTTTACTTGAGGTGTAGCCCATAGGAAGCGTGATAACAGCGAGCACAATAACTGATTGCCAGCCCCAAAAGGTAAATGAAACAAGTTTGCCACCAAACAATGCTGTTTTGCAGGTTCTTTGAACCACATAATAAGAGGTAGCAAATAAGGCACTTGTACCAAATGCAAAAATAACTACATTAGTGTGAAGTGGACGAAGACGGGAGTAGGTTAACCAAGGTGTTTCGAAATTCAACGCAGGCCAAATTAATTGAGCTGCAATTAGAACACCAACAAGGGTACCGAAAATTCCCCATATTACTGTCATTACAGTAAATTGACGTACAACATCAAAATTGTAGTCTACTGATGACGCATTACTTTGAGACATGTTATGGTTTCCGCAGTTATAATTGTTAACGTAAAACGATTTTTTATGATTAAAAAAACTAAGCGCAAATGATAAGTTACAATTGAAAATATAAACTTCATCTAGCGATAAAAAATCTCACGTATATAGTAATAATATTGCATCGAAAAGTCATTAGAATATGCAGTGAAATTTGTTGTAGATCAATAATATTTTAAAGCTTAGTACGATTAATATACATAAAGCATCAAAGAGAGACTGTCCCATTAAAAATTTAAATTATAAAAGGCTATTTATCGCTTTTTTTTTAGTCAGCATTGTCAGCTGTGACGCCCCAAAAAAGTCTCAACAAGTGAGTTTGCCATTTGAATGTTTAACTTCGCAAAGCATCTGTGAAGCGAAAACCATTTTTGGCAAGATTTCAGTTAAGTTTAATGTTGGGAAAGTGCTAACAGAACACCCTTTTAGTATACGGGTTGAACTTAAAAAAGATCATTTGCTTAATGATAACTTTTCCCCTAAAGATTTATATAGTGTCGTTGGCTACATGGAAGGAAAAACAATGTTTATGGGTAAAATACCCTTGTTCTTTAGTAAAGACATCACCACTGAGCAAAATTATTTTGTTGCAGAAACAATGTTAGGTAGCTGCTCTGAAAATAATATGGTTTGGCGGTTATGGCTAACAGTAGAAAAAAAATCAGAGAATAATGATAAACAACAAACAAGCTTTTTTATCGATTTTCAGTCGAGTCGCTTTTAGTTCAATTATATCTTCTGATAAGCTATGCCAAACTTTACTTAAATAATTACCCTGATGATTGATTACACCACTTTAGTTATATTTATACCAACATTCTTCTTTGTCAGTATTACCCCTGGTATGTGTATGACATTAGCCCTAACACTCGGCATGAGTATTGGTGTAAAAAGAACCTTGTGGATGATGCTTGGAGAACTGATTGGTGTTGCTGCTGTCGCTATTGCAGCGGTTGTTGGTGTTGCTTCAGTCATGCTTAAATATCCTGATGTCTTTGCTGTAGTAAAATATATCGGCGGAGCCTATTTGGTTTATGTTGGTGTTCAAATGTGGTTATCAAAGGGGCGAATGTCGCTAAGCAGTGCCCAAGAGCCTGCGAATATAGGTCGACTTACCTTATTTAATCAAGGTTTGTTCACCGCTATTTCAAATCCTAAAGGGTGGGCTTTTATGGTTTCACTTCTACCACCGTTTATTAATACTCAATTGGCAATAACTCCTCAGTTAATGGTTTTAGTTGGTGTGATCATGGTTTCAGAATTTACTTGTATGATGTTATATGCAAGTGGTGGTAAAACGCTGAGAATTTTTCTCTCGAAGGGAGATAACGTCAAACTTATGAATCGAATAGCAGGAACACTTATGGCCGGGGTAGGGTTTTGGTTAGCACTAGGTTAGTCTTTGTCAAAAAGAGCATCATCACTTTTGGAACTATTTAGCCCTATTTATTAGGGCACTGTTTTTATTATCCAGCTCCAAACAAACCTTATCCTTTAATCTTAGGGGCATTGACTAAACTTTTATCACGTAAAATAAACAATCATTTAAAGCGATGTTTTTATTTTCTGTTGCCATAAAAATGCGTAAATCAACGGCACAGCTTAAAATGTTTTTACGACAGCTAAAATGGCCATCAATAACATTATTTCCATGTTCGTCAATGAGAACAAAATTATCAAGTCCTTTGTCATCAACCCAGCCTAACATTTGATCTTTTCGAGAAATACCATAGTTAAGTTGTTCAATATTTGATTTTATACAAACACCACTAAAGCCCTCATCGTGATCGCCGTAAGTTAAAGGGGTGTGTGGTTTTAACTCCAAGCGTAATGGTCGATAAATAATATCAACCGCTCTATTTTGTTGAAAGGTTTTAGCTTGTTTATTTAAGGTCAGCTGTTTTAAACCTTGGTAAGCAACATGATGGGACTGTTCGTCCTTACTACCGCCACATTTTACCGTGATCATTGGACAATCAAACTTTCGTTCCATTAATGTTCCCAATTGCAAACCCGATAATATAAGGGTCTGGCAAAAATAAGACGTTATTGATAATACTTCTGGCGTTATCATCGGTGCTACAGCAAAAGCAGGTCCAGACCCAGCACAATTATGCAAGTCAACGAGAAGTTTTGGATTCACCTCCTTTATAGCTTTCTCTATTAGTAAAGCTCGCTGACAAAAGCCACAATCTGGAATTTTATCACCAGAAAAACAGCGATTAATGTCTTTACCGCCATCAAGGTAACGCCGACTAAATAACGGCGAAATATTAGCGGCCTCAACCGAACAAATAATAAAGCGGACATTGGTTGTTGGCACAGGGAGTTGCTCATTAGCCGTTAACCAACGATGTATGGCAATTAACCCAGAAGGTTCATTGCCATGCAATAGTGTGGTAAATACCCGAAATTTACCTTGATCGCTGCCGGTAATATCAATCACTGTAGGCCCGGTCAATGTCATTAAAAACTGTATACAATCGGCTTTTAGTAAAAGAGAACCTGGATTTTTTAAATAGGTGATTTCGTCAAAATCTATGTCCATTAGCTATGCCCAATATCCTGTTTGTGTAAGTGGTAGTCAGTAGAGATATCTAACTTTGTCAGAAAAGTTTCTATCTAAGGCGGTACAATGAATTAGCATGTCACAACTTGGGGTAAGTCTTTGTTGATTAAGGTCAATAATGATAAGGAAAACATCAAATATTTTTATGGAAAGTGTTTATTTAAGGCAAACTAATAAAAGTTAATCGTTTATATGTTTGTTGAAAGGCATTTTTTTAACTAATCTTAATGTATGACTTCATTTGAGTATTTGGCTATGGGAAATTTTCATATACCGAGTAAATCGAATTTCGACATGGCAAAGTTTGCCGCGGTGATCAGTTACTTTACCGTTATTGGTTGGTGTATTGCGATACTGCTGTATAGTGGTAATCGGTCAAGTTTTTCTACTTTTCATTTAAAACAATCTTTAGGCCTAGTGTTAACTTTTACGCTTTTGTCTTTTATTCCTCTTATAGGTTGGGCAGTCAGCATTTTTGTATTTGTTATCTGGTTAATGGCTATCTATTATGCAATATTAGGTGAAAAATATTCAGTGCCTTTTTTAGGTGAATATTTTCAAAGGCATCTAGACTTTATTCAATAAAAATAGCTGTTTTACCACAATAACTTAGCTGTTTTTTATAGCTTTATTGGTATTGTTATGCTTAAATTTAGGCAGAAAATATTGCACCTAAGGCTTTCATATTGTTCTATCTTTATCCGGCTAATAAAATGGAAAGTTTATTAGCACTTCTCGATAAAATCCAACAGGTTTCACCACTTCCTATTTTCAGCCAAGAAATGATTGTTGTGCAAAATGCCGGTATGCAGCATTGGCTTAATATGTCGTTAGCCCAGCAACGCGGTATCAGCATGAATATCAGTTATGCCTTGCCGTCACAGTTTTTATGGAAACTGGTCAGAAGCATGGCCAGCGATGAAGATGTACCCGACCAATCGCCGTTCTCTCGTGAAGTGCTTTCATGGCGAATAGATCAATTACTTGGCAGTGCTGTTGTTATACAAGACCCTGATTTTTCCAGTGCAAGCCAATACTGGTTAGGGGCAACTATTGATGAAGATGATTTAGCTAATAGATCTGTTGGTGAATCTGAAAAAATAAAGCAAGACAAGCCAAGAATCTTTACCGAACAGCAAACCTTAAAACGCTATCAACTTGCTTGTCAATTAGCTGATTTATATGAGCAATATTTGATTTTTAGGCCGCAGTGGATTAATGATTGGCATCAAGGTAAGAGCAGCCAAAGTTTTGTTAACAAAGAACAAGCGTTAGCCGTTGAAAAATGGCAAGCAAAATTATGGCAATTGTTAACGCAAGAGCAAAGTTATAATCCACTTGAGTTAGTCAATAAAGCCATTAAAAATATTGTTAGCAAAAAGCACTTATTGCCACCGCGCTTATCTTTTTTTGGTATCAATGCGATGGCGCCAATGTGGTTATCATTTATTGAAGCGATAAGTGAACATCTTGATGTACATTTTTTCCATCTTAATCCCTGTTTTGATTATTGGGGCGATATACAATCAGAAAAACAAGCGATTAATTTACTCTCAAAATGGGTCGTCGGGCACGATGACATTACCGTAAATGTTGGTAACCCTTTGCTGGCTAATTTAGGTCAACAGGGCCGCGAGTTTATGGCCTTGCTTAACGATTATTCAACGGTAAATATTGAAGTTTTTGATGCGGTTGAACAAAGTGATGGAGCAGCAAATATATCGGTTTTGCAGCAAGTTCAACAAGACATTTTGACGTTAACTGATCAAAGAAGCACCGCCAAAAACCAACAAGATAACTCGATTGTTTTTACCAGCGCACACAGCGCATTACGTGAAGTGCAAGGCTTGCACGACTGGTTACTGCATCAGTTCAATGATGATAAAACCTTAACCCCCAAAGATGTATTAGTGATGTGCCCACAAGTTGAACAATACGCCCCTTATGTTAGTGCTGTATTTGCACGAGGCTGGCAAGACTTAGCGGATAAAATCCCGCCATTACCTTGTTCTATTGCCGACCGGGTCAGCAAAGATGCAGAGCCCGTTGTGGCCGCTTTTACCCAATTACTGAGTTTACCCGATAGTCGTTTTCAAGTTTCCCAAATCATTGGCATGTTACGTTTACCTGCCATGCAAAATAAATTTTCAATCAGTCTTGAAGAGCTAGACAAAATGTCTGCTTGGCTTGAGCAAGCTTGTGTGCACTGGGGCGTTGACCAGCAACATAAGCAACAGGTCTTGCATAGCCTCGAAGTTAATAATGCTTTTACCTGGCAACAAGGTTTGTCGCGATTAATGCGTGGCTTTGCTTTTTCTGACCGTTCAATATACGTAGATGAACAGCTGTATTTACCCCATGTCGAGGGCAACGATGCCATTTTACTGGGTAAGTTAATGTTGATTATCGAGCAATTACAGTATTTTTCTCAGCAACTTGGCCAAGATAAATCAGCCAATCAGTGGCAACAATTTTTATTAACGATGTTAAATAGTCTTTTTGAAGTAACCGACGAAATGGCCTTTAACGTTATTGACCAAGCAATTGGCTCTTTGGCCGAATACTGTCAACATGCTAATTATCAGCCCAATATCAGTTTGAGTGTGGTACGTGACTTTCTGACAAATCATTTTAGTCAGCCCGATCCCGGTCGGCAATTTATGGTTGGGCAAATCACCTTTTGCTCGATGTTACCGATGCGCAGTATTCCCTTTAAAGTGATTGCTATTTTAGGCTTGAACGATGGCGAATTTCCTCGACAACGCCAACCGCTAGGTTTTGATCTTATGGCGAGTAGTAAAAGCGAATTGGGTGACAGATCGCGTCGTGGTGACGACAGATACTTGTTTTTAGAAGCCATTATATCAGCGCGAAAGGCATTATATTTAAGCTATCAAGGCCGTAATATTCGTAATAATAATGAAAAACAGCCTTCGGTTGTCCTCAAAGAATTGATGGAATATTTAGAAGCAGGCTATGGCTGGCAATTACATAATGCTGAGGTTGGCAATGAAGAAAATGATAATGGTGATCGATCTTCAGATATTAAACAATTACCGATGCAAGCATTCAGCGAGTATAATTATTTAGGCAAATTTAAAAGCTTTGACCCTAATTGGTTGAAACTTAAATCAGCTAAAAAAAACCAACAAAGCGATGTTTTATTGTTGCCACATACGAGCATTGTTGATGATGAGCCGCAAGTTGTCGATATTAATGAACTGATCCGCTTTTTTCAGCATCCGGCAAAAGCCTTTGCTCAACGACACTTACAGTTGTTCTTTGAAAACCACGAAACACAACTTGATGATACTGAGCCATTCAGTGAAAACTTCTTGCAGAGTTATTTGTTACGCCAACAGCTGTTAGCACTTTATCTCGTGGGTAGCAGCGAAGATGAGATCTCTTCTGCGGTAAGTGCGGCAGGGGTGAGTGGCGTTTTTCCTGATTTACCCAGTACCCATGATAGTCTAGAGCGCTGGCGTGATGACAGTGAAACCTTTAGTGAGTTCATTCAAAGTCAAAGCCAATTAACCAACGACAGCTTACCGATAACGTTTATCAATACCGAGCTTGATGTGGTGCTTACCAATAACAGTCATTTTACCCTCAGTGCTAATTTCCCGGTGCAAGCGGACAGCTTAATGTTTTATCGCAGCTCTTCGGCAAAAGGCAAAGACTTGTTTGGCCTTTATCTACATCAAATTATTATGCAGTGCTGGCAAGCAAATACCTCGAACTTAAATGCGGCTCATTTAACCGAAGAGCAAAATATGCTTGCGCAGGTGAATGTCACTAAAGGTTTTTATTTTGATACCAAAAATCAAAAACCAACACAGTACCGTTTTAGTAAAATAGACAATGCCCACGTACAACTCGCTTTTATTGTTGAGACCTATATTAAAGGGCAACAGCAAGCTTTATTACTTAATACTGAATTGATTGAAAAATTCTTTAAAGCTAAAGCTTTTACGCAAAGTAGTTTTGAAAAAATATGGTCTGACAGTGGCAGTATGCTTAGCGTGGTAAAACCCCTAGGACAAGACCCTTATATGCACTATTTCTGGCAGCAATGTCCTGAATTTTCCGAGTACCAATCAACATTCATCGCACTTTATCAACCGATGTGGCAAGCTCAGGAGCAAATAAAATGAAGATGAATAATCTTATTGCTCATCAGATCCCGTTGCAGGGTAAGCACTTAATTGAAGCCAGTGCCGGTACCGGTAAAACCTTTAATATCACTCGCTTGTATTTACGGCTATTACTCGAAAAGCAATTACCCGTTGAACAAATACTGGTAATGACCTTTACCAAAGATGCGACCGAAGAACTACGTGGCCGTATCGATAGTTTTATTCGCCAAGCGCTTAACCATTGGGACGAGTTAATTGTCAGCGATGAGTTCTTTAGCGCGATAAGTCAGCACATTGATGAAAAGTCGGCAAAGATACGTTTGCGCCAAGCATTGTTATATTTAGATGAAGCGGCAATATTAACCATACATGGTTTTTGTAAACGGGTATTAAGCCAACATGCCTTTGCTAGTGGTGTCGCCTTTAACGCGCAAATGGAAACTAATTGCCAAGATTTAGTGCTACAAGCTTGCCAAGATTGGTATCGAGTATTGGCAAAAGATAGCCCTGAACACTTCAAGCAAGTGATGCAGTTTTGGCCAAATCCGTTAAATTTTCTCAGCCAATTTTCTAAAGCCATTAGTAAACATAATGCGCTTGATGTCGTCAATGTTGCTGCAATAGAGCAGTTATTTACCGAATTAGTACAGCAAGCGGTTTATAACCTTGAGAACAACATACCACTGCTGACTCAGTACCTTATTGATGTTAAAAAAGGCAGTGAACGTGAAAAACGTCAACAAGAGCTTGACTCATTAATTCAATGGTTACATCGACTTGCTAAAGATCTGCGTGTTGCTGATGAAAAAATGCCAGATGGTTTTATTGATGGCAAGCGTTACGCGCGCTCGGTAGGTAAAATTGAACTGTTAGCGGTATTTGAACCCGTAAAAATGGTTAAAGCTGAATTGAAATCCCTGGCTAAAAAGATTGAAAAAGCCAAGGCACTGGTTATTGTCCGCGAAGGTATTTATCAAATACGTGCCAATATCACAGAACAAAAAAGCACCGCCAATATTTTAAGTTTTGACGATCTTATTTCAACCTTGGCCAATTGCTTACAAGCGAAAAGCAATAACGCACAAGTCCTAGCACAAACCCTATTTGAACAATATCCGGTGGCGTTAGTCGATGAATTCCAAGATACCGATCCCTTACAATTTTCGATACTAGAAGCCATATATTATCACCAAAGTACGGCCGCTTTATACATGATAGGCGACCCCAAGCAAGCGATTTATGGTTTTCGAGGGGGCGATGTTTTTGCATATTTATCTGCCCGAAAAGATTGTGACCACCAGTGGTTAATGGATACGAATTGGCGGTCAACACCAGCGATGATCGCTGGCTATAACCGCTTATTTTACGGCGAAGCGATCACTGATAAAGTTGATGTTACTCAAGGGAATAGTCGGGTGTTTGGTTACGATATTCCCTATGTTCCGGTAAAAGCTTCACCGCCAGCACTTATTAAATATAAAACAGTTACCGATAACGCCTTACAATTTGTGCATTTTGTTGATGAAGAAGCAAAAAAATCGGTTGCTCAAAGTTTTCGCCCAGTGATGGCCACTTGGTGTGCCAATGAAATTATCAATTTACTTGCCGCGCCTACAAACGAAAATAACGATAAATTAAGCTCAAAAGATATTGCTATTTTAGTGCGTGATGGCGCTGAAGCACGTGATATAAAACAAGCATTAGAACAGGCTAATTTAGCGTCAGTCTTTATGAGTAATCGCGCTAACTTAATGAAAAGTGAGCAAACAGAGCAATTAATACAGCTGCTAAAAGGGATCTTGTTTGTTGAAAATGAACGCTACTTTAGTGCTGCCATTGCCTGTGATTTACTCGACTATCATCCTGAAAAATATCGTGAATTACAAGAAAATGAACTAGCTTGGCAAGCATTGAAATTTGATTTTGAGCAACTACGTAATGAATGGTTGTATAAAGGTTTTATTTCGATGGCATTAAAATTAATGCATGATCATTTTTGTATCGCCGATGAAAACCAAGATCGCATTTTAACCAATTTATTGCATTTATTTGAAATACTGCAAACAGCCAGTCAACGACACCGTCAACCACAAGAATTACTTTATTGGCTTGAACAACAAAGTCGGGTTGACGACCCAGAAATTGAAGCCGAGTTACGTTTAGAAAGTGATGATAATTTAATACGCATTATTACCCAGCATGGCTCAAAAGGTTTAGAATACCCTGTGGTGTTTGTTCCTTTTGCCACCCGTCATAAAGACCCACTTAAGTTCGGTGCAAGCTCGGTGACCTTTATTGAGTATCATGATGAAAACCACCAGCTCAAATTAAGTTTAGACGGCTCAGACCATGCTAAGGAGTCAATGGCTAATGAGGCTTACGCTGAAGCAATTCGGCTATTATACGTTGCGGTAACCCGAGCAGAAAAACGTTGTTATATCTTAACAACCGCTTTTGATAAAGCCGAGCATTCGCCATTGGGCAGGGCATTAAAGTGGCAAAGTCAGCAAGATATAGAAGAAAACTTACGCCAGCTTGTTAATGATGAACCTAACAACATCAGTTTAGTGACCCTATCATCATTAGAAAACGCCAGTGAGCTTATTGCTCAACAAGCGCCATTAGCTGAAGTTAGTGATAAAACCGGCCAAGTCGCTCAATTTAACGGTAAAATAGAACGCGATTGGTGGCTAAGTTCATTTTCAGCCTTAAGTCGAAATTTACGTCACGGCGGTGTCTCTTCGCCTGATCGTGATAACCCACTCGAAAAAAATAGCATGACTGACCTTCAGTCTAGTGCAATGCAAGCGAGTAGTTTATTACGCTTTAATTTAGCAAAAGGGGCTCATACAGGTAATTTATTGCATGATATTTTAGAACATACTGATTTTAATGCCCCCGACTGGCAAGAAGCTATGCATTGGCCCTTGCAAAAGTATGGAGAACTAACCGCGGGTTATCAAGCTGAAGATCTGCAGAGTTGGTTAGCGCAAATGATTAATTCGCCATTGGGTAATCGCGCATTAGATATTGATAATAGCGAGCCTTTTAGCTTAGCTGACCTAAAGCAAACAAAAACACTGCGAGAAAGTGAATTTTATTATCCAATGTGCTCAGCGAGTACTGATAAATTAACGCAGATATTGTCAAAACATCGTAATACGCACAGTCAATCAACACAGCAATCAATTGTTCGCTTACCGGCATACCAGCAGCTAAAAGGTATGATGCACGGCTTTATTGATTTGATTTTTGAGCATAATAATAAATATTATATCTGTGATTATAAGTCCAGCCACTTAGGCAATGATTTTAGTGACTATAACCAGCAAGCAATGAAAGAGAATATTGAAAAAAATCACTATGACTTACAATACCTGATTTATGCGTTAGCCTTACACCGTTATTTAAGTCACAGCTTAGATAATTATGATGTAGAACAGCATTTTGGTGGCACTTACTATTTATATTTACGCGGTATGACCGACCAAGTTGAACACATCAATTATGGTGTTTACTATCGAAAAATTGAGGCGCACGAACTTGCCGCACTTGATCAATTGTTTTTAGGAGTTGAATAAGCATATGGCAGTGTTATATAAGCAGTTCAGTCATGCTCAACAGCAGCTTAATAATATTGAAGCGGTTGACTACTTTTTTGCAAAAGAAATTCAACAAAGCCTAGTTAATCGCGACAAGCATAATAATAATGACAACCAACAACTTTTTCACTTACTGCTTGCCCTCAGTGAAAGCCTTAGGGCAGGGCATAGTTGTTTACCTTTAGCCACTATCTCGAGTACGCGCTTTGGGTATAGCTGCGATAAACAAGGTATTGTTACTCATAACGGCTTTACCTTTGCCGAGCAACCACAGTTAGTCAGTCTATGTGAACACTTGTCTATTATGGCTGAAGATAACCACGCGATTGTTTTTTATGAAAATAATCTGTATCTACGTCGTTATTACCATTTTGAGCAAGAGCTACTGACTTTTATTTCAGCAAAAAGTGCTCAAGCCAAGGATTTAAATGTACAAACATTTAACGTCGTTGATATTAAAAGCTGCTTAGCAACACTCTTTCCACAGCAAAAGTCAGCAGATGATAACGATGAAATAGATTGGCAAATGGTTGCGGTTGCCAATGCTATTAATAAAAAATTGAGTATTATTGCTGGCGGGCCAGGTACAGGTAAAACCTATACGGTGACTAAGTTGTTAGCAGCTTTGGTGATGTTAAACTCAAGTTCAAGCTCAAATGAAAAGCCCAATGCAGATTTAAAGATAGCCTTGGTAGCGCCAACGGGTAAGGCGGCTCAGCGTTTATCTGAATCAGTTACTAATGCTTTACAAGGATTTACAGGACAAATAAGTGCAACGGTTTTATCAAAAATACCGCAAGAGGCACAAACGCTGCATCGACTCTTAGGTGTTATTCCTAACAGTGTTAATTTTCGCCACCACCAAGATAATTTGCTTAATATTGATGTGCTGTTAATTGATGAAGTGTCAATGGTCGATTTGGCGTTAATGGTAAGAGTTTTTAGAGCTTTGCCTAGCCATTGCCAAATCATACTTTTAGGCGATGCGGATCAACTGCCATCCGTTGCTGCTGGAAGTGTACTTAACGATTTAGCACCTAAGCCACATCGTGGCTACAGCCCTGAGAATCATCAATATTTAAGCCAAGTTAGCCAATGTGTAAATTTACCTCAGTGGAAAAAATCGCCAAAATCATCAGGGTTGACCCTCGCCGCAGATCACGTGGTGTTTCTAGACAAAAGTAGACGTTTTGATGGTGAAGGTGGGATCGGAAAAATAGCGAGCCATGTTATTAATGGCCGCTTTAGCGAAAGTTGGCAATTATTAACAGAAAAACTAGTCATAGATAATAACCACCAAGACGTGCTTCAGTCTGGCGATACCTTATGCTTACTCGAAGGTAAAGCCAGTTCTTGGTTAGCAGCATTCGTTAGTGAGTATTACGCGCCCATTTTTGCGCAAAAAACAGTGTCTGCTGCCTTTAAACAATTACAAAAATTTCGTATCTTATGCGCAACACGTGTTGGTGAGCAGGGAGTTGAGTCGTTAAACGAACAAGTACAAAATATACTGATTAAACGCGGTGATATTAATGCTTTTGAGACTCTCTATTGCGGGCAACCTATTATGATCAATGTTAATAATTATTCACTAGGTTTATACAACGGCGACATTGGTTTGTTGTGGAAAAATGAGTCGGGCCATTTAATGGCTGTTTTTGAGCAAGCAAACAACGAATATAAGTGGGTGAATCCGGCGCGTTTACCTCAGCATGAAACCGTTTATGCGATGACCATTCATAAAACTCAAGGCAGTGAGTTCGAGCATGTTGTGATGGTCTTACCGGAACAATCTGATAATAAATTACTTTCTAGGGAATTAATGTATACCGCTATTACTCGGGCTAAGCAAAAACTGAGTATCGCTACCTTAGCGAATGTTTGGCGACAAGGAGCCACAACAAAAACAACACGCTATTCAGGTATCGACCTCTATAAAAAATAAAGCTAGAGAATAGGGTTTACTGAAAGAAATTACGTTAGAATAACCTTTTAATTTTAGTAACCCATTAATTAAGTTGTAGCATGACGTTAAAAGACATAGATAAAAAAGCTTATCGCAGTAAGCTTAATCAAGTGATTGTTGGTTTTATTGTTACCTTCGCAATATTAGCCATTGCTTTTGGTGGTATATTGATTGCAGTATTTGCAGAGCCCTTAGCGCTTGATACCATAGCTCAAACGAGTATTAATACCGCGATAGAGTCGGGCCAGCAAACCAGTAATTTTCGTTATAACTTTTTAGGCGTCATTCTGGCATTGTTAACGTGTGCTGGGATACTAAGACAATTAAAAAACACCCCGTTTTTTAATGAAATTTATTATGTTTGGCAACTTAAACAAACACAGAATATTATTTATCGTCGTTTGAAAAAAATTAAACAAGCGAGTATTAATGGTGATGAAAATGCATTAATTATTTTGAAATTTTATTATGCTAGCCTAAAGCAGCTTTATTTATTAGATGACAATACACTCACTATGTCGTCGTTAGAGGCTGATATTACTCATCTTGAGGGGTTAATCACTCAACATGGAAAAGAAATTACTACCGAGCATTTTACCAAAGTGTTACTTTCAAGCTATAAATAACGAATCGACCTTGATGGCAGTAAATTAAATGCCTTTTACTTTGATATAAAGCCACAATAAAAGAAGCCCAATGAAAAAACCTAAAAAGTTAAAAAATGAAACTGCTTTATTAAAAAAAGCGATTGAAGTTGGCGAAAAATATGCGATGAACCGAGGTTATAATGGTTTTTCTGCTACCAATGCTTCAAAAGACAAGGTTGAAAGCTTGTACCGTCTATTGGTTAATGACAAACTTATTCAAGCTTCGCCCGCTGATGGCGAAGACTTGCTCAGTATGAAACACCGATTAGCAATGTGGATAGCAAAGCAATTACCTGAAGACCATCCATTACTTAAGTAATAAATGCCTATTTTAATGATAGGGACTGTGCGTTAAATAACGCTTTATAAATTTAAATATAGAAAAATAAAATGAACCGTAAGAAAAAAATAAACGCCGCGTTAAAAAGTAAGCAGAAAAAAGCCAATGCTAAATTACATACCAGTAACAAGCCCCGTTATGTTTCAATAGCTGAACGAGCGCTTTTAGAAGGAAAAGAAGCGGCTGTTCAAACAACTGATGAACCGCAACTTACTGAGTAATTATTGGTTATGCTAGCTAAACTATTAAATATTATAAAACCAGCGAGTAAAATTGATGTAAGTGATGCCATTGATCAAGATAGTCATCAATGGATCCTAGATACTTTTTCTTGGGCGCTTACACATTTTGATGTTGCAGAGTTTAAAAATAATAGTCAGCTTGTATTACCTAATAATCAATTTTATCAAGGTAGTGTAACGAGTGTTCATGAAATGGCACTGAGTATTTTTAAACAAACAACCACTTATGCCGGTATGCAGCAGTGGCCCATTATATTGATCACACCAGAGCAGTTTTTTGCGGGTACTAAGCAAATAACCATTCCACCGTTTAATATGGTTGACCATTGTCGTGGTAACAATACGCCCTTTGCTAAGTTAAGTGAAGAAGATACAGCGAAGCTTCAACAACAGCCGATCATGCTTTCTTATGGCGAAAATCAAGTTAATCAGCCACAAGATCTTATTTCGTCCATTGTACAAAACCTTGCGAATATTCTGATTGTCCAACAAACTAGTTTACCACCAGGTGGCAAAGAGTTTATTCCTCAAGCCGTTGATGTTATCGCTTGTTTTATGGGCTTTGGTATCATATTTAGTAACACAGCTTATCAATTTAGAGGCGGCTGTGGCTCGTGTAATAACCCTAATGCAAACCGTCAGTCGGCATTGCCAGAAAATGAAACAGTGCATGCTTTAGCGCTATTTTGTTTGCTTAAAGCGATAAGACCTAACGCGGTAAAACCTCATTTAAAATCACATTTACGAAAACAGTTTTCGCTTTCCTATCATGCTTTAACAAACACCATAAAAAATTCTCCGGATCCCGTTTTACTGTCTTTACTTTAATCAAGCGATGTTTATTAAAAATAAAATCTATTTTCACTAAATTCATGATTTATTAAATAAAAGCGTCTACAGTTATTTTTATTGGTTGGGCATTTTATTTTTGATTTTAGTGAGGTAATAACTATGTTGAGTATCCAAGTAAAAGACTATATGAACCACTATCCAGTTACTTTTACTTCAGAAATGGTGGTTGAAGAGGCGGCGTTGCGCTTTTTAAAAACAAAGCAAATTGGTGGCCCAGTGATCGATGGTAATAATCGTGTTATTGGTTTTCTCTCTGAAAGTGATGTTTTAGCAACAATGCTACAGACTATTTATCATAATGAACATGTAAGTGATGTTGCCGCATTGATGCGCAAAGAAGTATTATCAGTTAAGCCCTCTGACAGTGTCATAGAACTTGCGCAAAGCATGTTACAGAATAAACCTAAAGTTTATCCAGTGGTAGACGAAGATGGTATTTTACTGGGTACTATATGTCGTAATGATGTTCTATACGGTATTGATCAATATACTCGAAGTACCTTTAAACCTTAGTCAGCCCAGTTAATCTTACTCTGTCTATTTGTACCACTTGATTGAAGTGGTACAGACTTAATAAAGCTGGTAAAATTATTTTTTGCTATTTTGTTTGGGTCAACCTTGTCTTCTGAAAAATCTATTACTACCTCTTCTGAATCTCAGCGCAGCCAGGTTATTAACATTGATAAGCTTTTTAGCCGCCTTGGATTGTGTTTTAAATCTGATCAGTTTCGTTTGAAAAAACGCTTAATGTCGAGCAAGAAAATCACTGATAGTGACAAAAAGCAAAAATCACTCAGTCAAATTTCTGCCCATATTGATGAGTCAATCGAAAAAAAGCAGCGTAAAATTCAGAATGTTCCAAAAATCACCTATCCAGAAGATTTGCCGGTATCACAAAATTCTGACGTCATCGCTAAAGCGATAACTGAAAATCAAGTGATTATTATTGCGGGTGAAACAGGCTCGGGCAAAACGACTCAAATTCCAAAAATATGTCTTGCTTTAGGTCGTGGTATCGACGGCATGATTGGTCATACTCAGCCACGTCGTATTGCGGCGCGGACAGTTGCTACACGTATTGCTGATGAATTATCGACAACATTAGGCGACGCGGTTGGTTATAAAGTCCGTTTTAATGACTTGGTGAGTGAAAATAGCTATATAAAATTAATGACCGACGGTATTTTATTGGCAGAAATGCAACATGACCGTTTACTGCGAAAATACGATACGATTATTATTGATGAAGCGCATGAACGTAGTTTAAATATAGACTTTTTATTGGGGTATTTGCGCGAAATATTACCTAAACGTCCTGATTTAAAAATCATTATTACTTCGGCAACCATCGACCCAGAAAGATTTTCACAGCATTTTGCTTCAGCGGACGGCAAACCCGCACCTATTATTGAAGTATCGGGGCGAACGTTCCCTGTTGAAATCCTCTATCGTCCGCTTAATGGCGAAAATAACGATGAAACAGAAGAAGTAAGTAGTAGCGATATCATTAGTGGTATTTTGCAAGCCGTTGACGAACTTGGCCATATTAGCCAAGGCGACATTCTTATTTTTCTCAATGGTGAGCGCGAAATACGAGACGCTGCATTAGCTTTAGAAAGAGCAAATTTACGATACACCCAAGTGTTGCCTTTATATTCACGGTTAACGGTACAAGAACAAAATAGAATTTTTAAACCACACAGTGGCCGTAATATTGTGCTTGCCACTAACGTTGCAGAAACCAGCTTAACCGTACCAGGTATCAAATATGTTATTGACCCGGGCACCGCACGTATTTCTCGTTATAGTTACCGCACTAAAGTACAGCGTTTGCCTATAGAAGCTATTTCTCAAGCCAGTGCTAATCAAAGAGCAGGGCGTTGTGGTCGTGTTTCAGCGGGTATATGTTTACGTTTATACAGTGAAGAGGACTTTCTTGGTCGCCCTGAATTTACTGATCCTGAAATATTGCGTACTAATTTAGCGACAGTTATTTTACAAATGCTGGCGCTTGATCTCGGCGAAATCAGTGACTTTCCTTTTGTTCAGCCACCGGACAGTCGAAATATTAATGACGGTGTTTCATTACTTGAAGAATTAGCGGCGATAGAAAAACAGCAAAACAAAGTGGTATTAACCAAAGCGGGGCGGCTGCTAGCAAAATTCCCCACCGACCCACGTTTATCAAAAATGATTCTGTCTGCTATTGATTTGGGTTGCATTGAGCAAATTTTTATTATTGTTAGTGCGGTAAGTATTCAAGACCCGCGTGAACGTCCCCATGAAAAACAGCAAGCGGCAGATGAAAAACATAATCGCTTTAAAGATAAAGAGTCTGACTTTATCAGCTTGCTTAATTTGTGGCACTACATTCAACAGCAACAAAAAGCGCTGACTAATAACCAATTTCGAAACATGTGTAAAAAAGAGTTTTTAGCTTATATGCGTATTCGTGAATGGCAAGACATTTTTAGTCAGCTTAAATATACACTGCGCGATTTAAACATTCCGATGAGCCGAGTGGAATATACTCCGCCATCGTTAGATGCTAATAATACCGATGTGAGTAAAAAAACTGAGCCAGTAGAAAGTAATAATAACAATATTATTCACCAAGCTATTTTGTCAGGTTTACTCAGTCATTTAGGGCAACTTGACGAAAACAGAGAATATAAGGGTGCACGCAATAGCCGATTCTTCATATTTCCGGGGTCGGGTGTCGCAAAGAAATCACCTAAGTGGATAATGGCAACTGAATTGGTTGAAACCAGCCGTTTGTTTGCTCGTATGGTAGCAAAGATAGATCCACAGTGGATAGAGCCTTTAGCCGAACATCTTATTAAGCGCAATTATAGCGAACCGCACTGGGAGAAAAAGCAAGGTGCGGTAATGGCTTTTGAACAAGTGATGCTATATGGCCTGACCATAGTTGCAAAAAGAAAGATCAGCTTTAATCATATTGAACCTCATACGTGCCGTGAGATATTTATTCGTGAAGCATTAGTCAATGGTGATAGCACCCTTAATGAAAAATTCTATCAGCAAAATCATCAACGAGTTGCGAGCATTGAGAAGTTAGAGCAAAAAGCTCGCCGTAAAGACTTTTTAGTAGATGAAGAACGTTTAGTTGAGTTCTATGACGAAAAGTTGCCAGAAACCATTATTTGCCAACGTAGTTTTTTGTCGTGGTGGAAAAAGTCTAAACAAAAAAATGCTCAGTTACTTAATTTTACCGAAGCTTTTTTATTAAACGAAACGGCTAAAGTATTATCAGCCAGCGATTATCCTGATGTTTGGCATCAAGGTAATTTGACCTTGCCGCTAAGTTATCATTTTACTCCAGGTGACATAGATGACGGGATAAGCTTACATATTCCTGTTGGTATTTTGAATCAAATTAAAAATCGGGATTTTGATTGGTTAATTCCAGCGTTGCGACTAGAACTTATTATTGCTTTGATCAGAGGCTTACCTAAACCTTTAAGACGAAATTTTGTACCAGCTCCTAATTATGCAGAAGCTTGTTTGTCAGCGATTAGTGAGGAAGACGGTAAGTTAGTTGCTGCTATTGAAAAACATTTGTTAAGAATGACGGGTGTGCGTTTACCCGAAAATATTTGGCAAGATGTTGAATTGCCTATTCACTTGACGATGAATTTTAAGGTGATTGACGAAAAAGGTGTGCTTATTAATCAAAGTCGTAATTTTGAGCAGTTACAAGCGTCTTTGCAAGGAAAAGTAAAAGCATCAATTAAGAAAGTGGCTGATAAAGGAATAGAGCGTGAACAAATTACTAGCTGGGATTTCAACAACATTCCCAAAGGCTATGAAAAAAATATTGCTAATATCACCATAAAAGCTTTTCCAGCTTTAGTTGATAAAAATAAAACGGTTGCTATAGAATTATTTGAACAAGAAAGTCTTGCTGAGCAAGCGATGGTTAATGGTGTGAGTCGTTTAATTTTATTAAATATACCTTCTCCAGTTAAATACCTACAACAAAACTTGCCTAATAAAGCCAAGTTAAGCCTATATTTTAACCCTTTTGGTTCAATACCTGATTTATTAGACGATTGTATACTCGCTGCTTGCCAGCACTTGGTGAAAGAGCATGGCGACATACCACGTAACCAAAATGATTTTGAAAAAGCTAAAGACCATGTTCGTGCTGAACTTGCCGACTGTGTGCTCGTGTCAGCGTTAAAAGTAGAAAAAGTATTAACCTTAACCCATGACATAGGGAAAAAACTAAAAGGTCGAATGTCTTTAGAGGTTATTCAAGCACAAGCCGACATTAAAGAACAACTTGGCTTACTGGTGTTCAAAGGTTTTGTGACCGCCTCTGGTCATCAACGATTAGAAGACATTGCGCGCTACTTACAAGCGATGTTAAGACGTATGGAAAAGCTGCCGGTTGATCCCAACCAAGACCGATTGAAAATGTTAGAGGTTGCGAAAGTAAATGATGTTTATTTAGCGTTGCTTGCCAAACAGAGCAAAGGCAAGCCTATTGCTGATGACGTTTTAGCGGTGCGCTGGATGATAGAAGAATTTCGTGTTTCTATATTTGCGCAAAATTTAAAGACGGCTTATCCGGTCTCTGCAAAGCGAATTTTAAATCATTTGAAAGAAATTTCAGCAGATTAAGTCGATTTAATCAACAATTCAAGTTTGAAATTTGACACTAAACACTACAATGGGTATAAAAGAGACAATAAAAATTTAAATAATAATATGGAGTAATAATGGTTAACTTTGATGATAAACGAGATTTCTATCGGATGATGTTAAATAGTGATGTAACCGTGACCATTATCGACGATGAAGCGAACAGTCAAATATTAGCGACTTGTCGAGACTTAAGTGCAACGGGTATGGCGATTGAAATGACGCATCCTTTAGAGCTTAATACCCATGTTAAAATTAGTGTGCGGTCTGCGAGCAGCAATGTTCAACCGTTGGAAGTTTCAGGGAAAATAGTACGCGTCACCGAAGAGGGTGAAGAGTGCTTTTTAATTGGAATTAATATTGCCGAAATAGATTAAAGACTGAGCCTTAACTAGGTAATAAACAAACTCATAAAAAACGAGCACTAAGTGCTCGTTTTTTATTTTAAGACAGTCACAAAGAGTGAACTAACTTACTTGGCAGACTAGGCCTTTCAAATAATAACCTTCAGGGTAATTACTCGATATTGGATGATCACCAGCTTGTTGCAAGCGCTCAACAAAATGCACCTCGCGACGAGCATCAAGAGCGGCATCAGCAACTACTTTTTGAAATAGGCTTGCTTCCATTAAACCAGAGCAAGAAAAGGTCAGTAATATACCGTTTGGCTTTAGTAATTGCATAGCAAGCATATTAATGTCTTTGTAACCACGACATGCACCAGTTAGTTGTGCTTTTGATTCAACAAATTTAGGTGGGTCTAAAATTATCATATCAAACTGACGTTTTTCTTCGCGATATTGTCTGAGTAACTTAAATACATCGGCTTTAACAAAAGAAACATTCTTGTCTTGCAGGTTATTAAGGGCAATATTTTCTTCGGCTAAGTCGAGTGCCGATTGAGAAACATCAACATTGATGACTTCTTTAGCGTCATTTGCTGCACAATGTAAGGCGAATGTTCCGGTATAAGAAAAACAATTAAGGACTGATTTATTTTTAGCATATCGACCTGCAGTCACACGAGAATCACGTTGATCTAAATAAAAACCTGTTTTATGGCCTTTTGCGATATCAACATTAATCGATAAACCATGCTCTTTAATCACACATGCGGTTGACTCAAGTGGCTCTGTTAACCAACCTGTGATTGGCTCTAATCCTTCTTTTTTACGTACGTCAACGTCAGAGCGTTCGTAGATGCTACATTGAGGATAGAGCTCTTTAATTACTTCAACTAAGGTATAACGTTGAAAGTCGGCACCAGCACTTAATAGTTGGCAAACAATTAAGTTATCGTATTTATCAATAGTTATACCGGGTAAACCGTCAGATTCACCCGCAATTAAACGATAACCGGTTAAACCGCCTTGTTTGATAAACCATTCACGTCTAGATTGAGCACTTATTAATTTTTTACGAAAAAATTCACTGTCAATTTCTTCATTTTCATTAAAGCTCCAAACTCTAACTCGAATCTGTGATTCTGGCGAGTAAGCACCGCGAGCAAGCCATTTTTCCTTGTGATCAAAGACATCAACGGTATCGCCTAACATCGGATTTCCCTTGATTTTATTAATCGCTTGAGAAAATATCCAAGGATGTTTTCGTAATAAAGACTTCTCTCGGCTTACTTTTAAATAAATTCTTGCTGACATGTGACTATACTTAATGAATTGGTAAATGAAATTGCGCAGAGTGTAGTCAATGCCAAGCTCGGGTGCAATCTTCACGTTAAGTTATTTCAGTCTACGTTAAGGAACAATAAGTATGAATGTTAGTTATATCGCCCATGTTAGCGGAAAAGTACAAGGGGTTTATTTTCGTGCGTCTAGCCAACAAGTCGCTATTGATTATGGTTTAAGTGGTTATGCAAAAAATTTGGAAGATGGGGATGTAGAAATTTTAATATGCGGTGAAGAAAAAGACGTAGATAAAATGTTAGCATGGCTCGCGTACGGACCACCAGAAGCTGAAGTGGTAAGTATGGAGAAAAAACAAGTTAAATGGCAACAACATAACTTTTTCGCGATTAGCTAATCTACCGTTTAGATAATCACCCGAAAAACAAACAAGCGTTTAACAATTTAGAGGTTTATTTGAAATATATCAACGTAACAAGCGATGAGCAGTTAACTTTTGCTGAAACACCCGTACCTGATTTTTCAGGTGATGAATGCTTAATTCGTGTAAAAGCTATTGGCGTAAACCGAGCCGATATTTTACAGCGACAAGGAAATTACCCAGCCCCTAAAGGCGAGTCTACTATTTTAGGATTGGAGGTTTGTGGTGAAATTGTTGCTTGTGGTAGTGCGGTAAATAACTGGAAAACTAATGACAAAGTTTTTGGTTTGGTTGCTGGCGGTGGTTACGCAGAATATGTTGTTATAAAGTCTAGCCAGTTATTTTATCTGCCTGCTACTTTTACTTTTGAACAAGGTGCAGCTTGCGCAGAAACGTTTCTAACGGCCTACCAAAGTCTATTCTTAATTGCTCAGTTACAACCTAAACAATCAGTGTTGATACATGCTGGTGCCAGTGGTGTTGGCTGTGCTGCTATTACACTTGCCAAAGCAAAAGACTGTTTTGTTGTTGTGACCGCTGGCAGTGAAGAAAAATGCCAAGCGTGTTTAAAATTAGGTGCAGATGTTGCAATTAACTACCATCAAAACTCCTTTGAACAATGGAAAAAAGCAAACGTTCCCGATGGCTTTAATGTCATTATTGATGTGGTGGGTGGAGATTACTTACAGAGAAATATAAATGTCGCCGCAGTGGATAGTCACATTGTTATTCTGTCTATTTTACAAGGCCGCTATTGCGAAAAAATTGACATAGGCAAGATGCTTTCAAAACGAATCACTATTACAGCTTCAACGTTACGAAACAGGAGCAATGATTATAAAGCTGAATTAGTGGCTAACTTTAAAGAAGACTTTGGCAAGTTACTTTGCGCAGGGCAGTTATTACCGGTAATTGATACTTGCTATTCATGGGTAAATGCCAATAAAGCCCATCATCGTATGTTGGAAAATGGTAATATCGGCAAGTTAGTATTAATAGTTGAGTTAACAGCGTGAATGCCAATAAGAGTATTTTCTGATAAATTGATTATAATAAAGACAGTTTATTTAACTATAAAAACGTTAAAACACTATCAGTATAAGTAGAAAATAGTACTCATTTAAAGTAAATTAAAAATTACTAACGTTATAGTAAATCAGATAAAGGGCTACGAACACCATTAGCTCCATGCTCAAGTACATGGGTATAAATTTGAGTTGTACGTAAATCGCTGTGCCCTAGTTGTTCTTGAACTGTTCTTATATCAGCGCCTCTTTGCAATAAATGCGTAGCAAATGAATGCCTTAAAGTATGACAAGTTATTATCTTATTTAACTTCAATTGATTTGCTGCTTTTTTGACTGACTTTTGAATACTACTTTCATTGAGATGATGCCGACTAAGGTATTTGAATTCTGGTTCAATACTTAATCGAGCAGAAGGAAATAAATATTGCCACTTGAATTCTTTTGCGGCATTGGGGTATTTGCGATTAAGAGCATTTGGTATCCAGACACCTCTATAGTCAATATTTTCTATATCGCTAGTATGATATTTATTAGTCCTTTGAATTTGGTGGTAAAGTTCAGGTATAAGCTCAGTGGCGAGGGTTACTCGACGATGTTTGTTCCCTTTACCGTTCCAAACTGCGATACAGTGATAATTGAAGTCTATATCTTGTACCCTTAAGCGAATAGCTTCCATTAGCCTTAAACCACTACCATATAAGAGGCTTACTAATAAATGATGTTGTGAGGGTATTTTTGATAGAAGTTTCATAACTTCTGTAGGTGTAAGCACATCAGGTAATTTTCTAGGCCGGCGGCTTAAGTTAAAGTTTAGCTTTAAACTTAATTCGTTTTTTAAAATTTCTTTGTACAAAAAAGCTAATGCATTGAGTGCAAGTGACTGGGTAGCTGTTGAAACGTTTTGTTGATTAACTAAATAACTGAGAAATCTCTCAACTTCGATATCCCCCATGAGTGCAGGGTGAGTTTTATTTGAGTAATTTATAAAATACTTTATCCAATGAATATAAGTTTCTATGGTTCTTTTTGCGTATCTTAAGTTACGCATATGCTCTTCGATACTCATTAAAAAAGGTGATTTAGCGTCCATAATATAAAATCCATATACTGTTGTTATATACAGCTTAGCTGGTGTTCGGTTCTTTTGCCAATATGCCGAAAGATTCGTTGTTGCCCCTTTTGAAATATTTAATAACAATAAAATGTTAGTGTTGTTATTATGTTGTAAAGTATGATGACTATAATTTTAAATAAACAAGGAATGCTAAGTGTTATATATTGCTTAGTTTTTCGGTCTAATAAGCTGTTAGGTTAATAAGGAGGATTCACATTGAAGTGTCCACATTGCGATAAAAAAATAAGTCTATTTTCTAAAACTTTGAATAAATTTGGCAAAGTTAAAGTATGCCCTCATTGCTCTGAACAATTTAAATCATTTATA
>NZ_JACGVZ010000031.1:0-39915 GCF_014077465.1 Colwellia sp. BRX10-4 | reverse complement strand
TAGATAGAAGAACACTAACCTTGTTTACGTACAGGTAGTTTAACAATGTTATTAGCACGTTCGTTGTAATACTTGTTTTGGTATTTATCAGCATCAATACTTTGGCTGTGGTTAATTATGATGCCCTCGATGGGTGCATTGACTTGCTTTAGCATACGTAGACCTGTAGTAATTTGCTCTCGTTTCGTTTTTTCACCATGAACAACATACAAAACCGTTTCAACTAATTTAGAAATAATAGCAGCATCACTCACAGCATTTACCGGTGGTGTCTCAATAATAATTCGGTCATAAAAATTACCAAAAACTTTAATGAGCATATTAAGGCGCTTCATTGATAAAAAAACTAGCGGATTAGCCGGAGAAATACCCGAGGTTAAAATATCTAACTTTAAGTTTTTATCGCGGATAATACATTCATTAATTTGATGTGTTTTCGCTAATAAATTTGATAATCCTGGGCGATGTGGACTTAAATTCATATTTTTTGCTACGGTCGGATGTCGCATATCCGCTTCAATAAGCAAAACCTTTTCCATTTCACTAAACGAACGGGCTAAATGTAGTGCTATAGTCGACTTTCCTTCATTTGGCACCGAGGATGTTATCGCAATCACTTTAGCTGGCTTACTTTCGCCATTAAACAATAAAGAGGTTCTTAACGTGCGCACCGCTTCTGTAAAGCGATTATCTGTGTGATAGGGATCACTCTTTTTTTCAGCACTTGGCGCTTGAAATTTTGGTAAAATAGCGAGAACAGGTGCTTCTGTAAAGCTATCAAGTTTTCTACGTGAATTTAACGTATCCATTGATATCTCACGCATAATAATAATAATAGCAATAATCGCAAACGATAACATAAAACTCATAATCACTATGAGGGCTTTTTTGGGTGCGAACCTATTCGTGGGCATAATCGCTTTATCAATAAAGCGCACGTAAAAGTTTGCTTTATAATTACCCATAGCGTCAGTCTCTTTTAAACGGACTAAATAGTTATTATAAAGTTCTTTATTGGTATCAACTTCGCGTTGCAATTGTGAAAATTTATTTTGTAAACGGCTCAAGCGTAAGTAATCGACTTTCGCAATTGCCAAACGATTATTCGTTGCTTTAACTTTTTCAGAAGAGTTTAGGTAATCTTTTTCAATAGAGATTACAATTTCATCAACGAGCTCTACGATGCCTTTTTGCAATGACTCTAGCTCTGCTTGCACCGCTATACGTTTGGGGTGTTTGGGCCCGTAACGCTTAGAAAGCTCAAATATCTTACGCGCTGCTTTCTCATCGGCACGCCTTAATTGTACAAGGTCACTTTGCTGACTGATTTCCTGAAGTTCCAGAAGTTGCGTGGTATTTTTTCGACGTTTTTGCATACTTTGGTAGGTTACTTCTAAGTCATCTTTGATTTTTTCAGCTCGTATTGCTGAAGAAGTTAACTCGGTTAACTCAGAGCTCACTAAGCCAGCAACCCCTAAAATATCAACAATACCTTCCGCTTCACGGTATTCTTGTAGCGCTTGTTCTGATATTTCAAGCTTTTTCTCTAACTCTTCAAGTTGGTCAACAAGCCACTGCGATGTTGACTCCTTTGACGCGCTATGAATTTCATCTTGGTATTGAAGATACGTGAGACCGATTTGATTAGCGACTTTTTGTGCTAATAGAGGTGAGTGAGCAGCAAAACTTATTTTAACAAGTTCGGTGCTCGCTATCGGAGCGATAGTTAAACGACTTTCAAAGATTGATATTAAGCTACTAACTGTTGGTCTACTAATCCGCTTTCCTATGTTAGCGAAGTAGCTTATTTTATCATTGTATTTACCACTATTAAATTCCTGGTGTTCAACCAAATTCAAACTAATAATAACGCGCTCAGCAAATTTTCGAGACTTTAATAATTCGTACTGGGTTTTAACTTGCTCTTTACTGGCGCTAGATTCATTAAAGGCGTCATTAATCGATAAAGTATTAGCGGGTTTATTACTACCTATTTGTAAAATAGCCGTAGCTTTAAAGGAAGGTTTGAGCAACGAAACATAAAAATAAACCATCAGTGAAACGAATAAAGTAAAAAAAACAATCTGCCATCGTCGAGACCAAAGCGGTCTTAAGACCTCTTTTAAATCTATCTCTTGGTTTGGGGCATTAAAATTTACGCTTTGATTATCGTTTAACATTACTGCTCATTATTATTTGCAAAACCACATATAAATACGGCTAATAAAATTTGTCAAAAATCCCTTCTCAGTTTTTATTTTTATTTTTATTTTAAAAAAAACTTTGTTCTATTTTTATAATATCATCAGGGTGGATCTCAGTAGCAATGTTCCCCTCTAACGTCACTTTAACACCGTTGACTAGTCGTGTAATTTTCCAATCGGAAGTCGACGCCCTATTAGATAATCCTCCAGCGATTGCGATGGCTTTATCCAAGGTCAAATAATCTTGATAAGGGTAACCTCCTGGTCGTGTAACTTGTCCGTGGATAAAAAACGGCCGATAAATAGACACAGAAACAGATACTTGTGGGTCAACAATATAATCTCCAAGTAAGCCTTTTCTTATCGTGGTTTCAAGTTTTTTAGTCGATAAACCTATTACCTGTATATCAGCTAAAAACGGAAAAGATATAAAACCCGATTTATCAATTTTCACATCAGTTGTTAAATCGTCTTCACCATAAACAACAATATGTATTTGATCGCCCGGACCCAGTAAATAATCACTTGCCTCACAAAAAAAACTACAGAGCACTAAAATTAGTGACAAAACATAGTAACGCATATTTTTTATCCAATACTAAATATTAACATTAAAGCCTAACGATAAGCTATTGCCTTGGTTGTTTAGCCTATCATCACTTGCTGTTAGTTCTTTAAAAGTAAAACCTGCAAATACAGTCAGCCAATCATTACGTTGATAATTCAACCTAACCTCTGAGTACAAATAATCTTCATTGATCGTTTGCTCAAGGTAAACGACCTTTTCTTGCTTATACCCAACAACCGCAGATGTCTGAAAATAATCAGTCAGTTGATGAGTAAGTTGTAAATTAGTACTGTCAACAACGCGATAGCTATCGACAATTCTGTTGGTTGTTTCATAATTTCGTTGGGTGTTTATATTCATTTGCATAAAATTCGTTGGCTGCCAATTAATATCAACTCGCCATTTAAAGCGAGTATCGCTGGCAAACAATGTTTCTTCAAAAGTTAATCTTTGATAACCAATTAATGCTTGCAGTTGAGTTATAGCCGTCGATTGCCACTTCATACCGACTAATAACGCATATATGTCTTTATTTAATGGGCTATTATTTTGAAAGTTTGATTGGGTATAAGCTAAATCTGTAGCAAAATATGTCTTTCCTGACAGTAAATAATCAAAACTAGCCGCAACACTTTGATCAACACGGTCGAGTGCCTTATTTTCGGCTCGTCTTGTTTTATAGCGAAAGTCTTCTTGACCGATTGAAAGTTTTAATTTCGCCACTGAATCAATTTGGCCATATAAATAGCCTATATTAGCGGCAAGCGATTTTTTATCATCTCCGCTTGTTATTGATTCTGCATTACCTAAAGATAAGCCAGTACCGCGATATTCATAACTTTCTTGTAACTTAATATCTGCAAACAGTGTTTTGTTATGATCAAGCTTAAAGAAATAGCTTGGCTTAAATAATAAATTATTATGATCGTCTTCACTAAAGTTATTAAATTGGTAATGACTGACCTTTGTCGCTAATTGTATTAAATGTCGCGATAACTGTGTTTGAATAAAGACAGACGGTTCAATTTTTATGTAGCTGGTACTTTTTTCATCACTTCCTTGATTAAGAAAGTTACTTATTTGACCATATTCAGATAACAGTGTTGCTGTAAATTGATCTCCACTTTCTAGCGCGAAATCAGTTTCTGCTTTGAGTGCAAAAGAAGTCAGCAAAGTCATTGCAAAAGCAATGAGAAGAATGACAAAAAGTCTAAATATGACCATTAAAAAGTATAAACCTTACAAACAAATAACAAGCGCGACACACAATATGCCCTAAAAATAACAAATATGAAACATTACTGTTACATAAGTGCACAATTTTTGTGAATAAATGCTTTTATATTTACTTTGTTGCATATATAAACAAAAACAAATATTTAAAGCCCAGCTTAAAAACAAAATTGCCGCTTTTAAAAGCGGCATTTATTCTTATAAATAAACGTTGAATTGATAACAGCAAGACCTATTCACTAAATATATTTGATGTATACCTTAGATTTTCGTTGGAAGTTATACAGCTGTTTTTTACCTTCAGGTAAATCTTCCATTGAACTCTCGATAAAACCTTGCTCTCGAAACCAATGACCACTGACCGTTGTTAAGACAAATAATGAGGTTAAGTGTTGATCAAAAGCTTTTACTTCTAAGGCATTCATTAAGCGCTCGCCTCTATTTCCATTGCGATAATCAGGATGAATTGCCACACAGGCTATTTCTCCTGAACTTGCTTCGGGATAAGGATACAAAGCAGCACAAGCAATAATAACATCTTCCTTTTTAAGTACCGTAAAGCGATCAATTTCAACCTCAAGTAGTTCTCTTGAGCGCTTCACCAGAATACCTTCCTCTTCTAAGGGGGCAATCAGTTCTAAAATACCACCGACATCATCGATGCTAGCGGTACAAACTTCTTCTTTATGATCTTTTGCAATTAAAGTGCCTGCACCATCGCGGGTAAATAACTCTTGTAGTAGAGCACTATCACTTTGGTAGCTCACGCAATGGCAACGCTCTATACCATTTTCTCCACTCTCGATTATCGCTCTTAATAATAATTGGCGAACATGACAATCTTTATCATCCAATAATGTTTTTACTCGCCGTACACTACAGCTACGAATAAGCTCACCAGATTCATCAATTAAACCATCCTCTTGAGTAAAGGTAATTAATTTATCAGCTTTAAGGGCGAGTGCTGTTTTAGTCGCGACATCTTCAAGTGCTAAGTTAAACACTTCACCGGTAGAAGAGTAGCCAATCGGCGATAATACGACTATCGAGCCATAATCAAGCTGGGTATGAATACCGACCGCATCGATTCGTCTTACGCTACCGGTATATTTATAATCGACGCCATCACGTACCCCTATCGGTTTAGCAATGACAAAATTCCCGGTGCTAACACGAATTCGCGAACCATGCATAGGCGAGTTAACTAAGCCCATAGTGAGCAAAGCTTCGATATGTAAGCGCAATGAACCCGTCGCATCCTTTACTGCAACCAAAGTTTCAGCATCGGTTACTCTAATATTATTTTCAATATGGCGAGTAATGTTACGCTGATCCATACGCTCTTCTATCTGTGGTCTAGCGCCATGAACTAAAACGAGCTTAACACCCAAGCTACGCAACAAAGCAATATCATGAATAATATTGGCAAAATTTGGGTGAAGCACGGCTTCGCCACCAAACATAAGCACCACTGTTTTTCCACGGTGCGCATTAATATAGGGCGCTGCATTTCTAAACCATTTAACATAATTTTGTTCGTTATTACTGATGCTATCCATTTTCTAAGTTGTAACTACCTATTTGTTTACCCCAAACGCTAAGCGCTTAGGATCTTAATTAAAGTAAATATCTTGTCTAAATCAGTTATAAATGACTACTGAAATTATGCCTGTTGAGGCTGACTAAGTATGTATTCCATAGCGACTTCATCAGCAGGGTCTTTATGTGGGCTGGGTTCGCTATCTTCAATAATATTATCGGCTAGTGAACTTTTATCAATTAAGTTAAAACCAAGCTGCTGAAAATATTTTGGAATATAAGTTAAAACAATAATTTGCTCTAACTCCATTTGATAGGCAAACTCTAACAAATACTGAATAAGTGCTTTGCCTTGACCTTGCTGTTGAGCATCATCTTGTAAAACAACCGAGCGTATTTCAGCTAAACCTGTTTGATAGATATAAAGTGATGCACTGCCAACAACCTTACCGTCAAGCTCGGCAACAACAAAATTCTGAATATCATGAATAATATTGTCACGTGACCGCGGCAGTATTTCCCCTTTATCGGCCCAAAAGTTGGTCAGTTGATAAATACTGTCAACATCAGACATTCTTGCTCGACGAACGGACATAGCAGCAGCACGTTGCGCATTTAAACGCTGTTTTACTTGCTTTAATGCCCTTTGAATTCTTTGTTTGCCTGGCGCACCAACAACTTGCTCATTTAAGATAGCTTCATTGCCAGACTGAGTAGTCGCCAGCGCTTTTTCAACTTGTGAACGAGAAGTACCGCCGAGCGCTTCACGCTTATTAAGTGTTGATTCAATAGAAAGGTGCTGATAAACATCTTGCTCAATTCTATCACTGAATTCTTGTAGTTGGCTTATCGTTAAATCCTCTAAAGGTACACCTTTGTCAATAGCGGCTAAGACGACTTCACCGACAATATGATGTGCTTCACGAAACGGAATATCTTTACCGACTAAATAGTCAGCAAGTTCAGTGGCATTCGCATAGCCTTGTTGGGCCGCGGCTAATGTCCGAGAGCGATTTACTTTCAGACCATCAGCAACGAGTACTGCCATTTCCATACATTCTTGCCACGTATCAAGCGCATCAAATAAACCTTCTTTGTCTTCTTGCATATCTTTATTGTAAGCAAGTGCCAACGCTTTCATTGTGGTTAACATCCCCGTCAAGGCGCCAAAAACACGACCTGACTTACCGCGGATTAATTCACAGGCATCAGGGTTTTTCTTTTGTGGCATTAATGATGAACCAGAACTGACCAGATCACTCATTTCAACAAAGCCTGCTTCTCCTGAATTGTAGAAAATTAAATCTTCGGCAAAACGTGATAAATGCATCATTGAAATACTGGCTGAAGCCAACAATTCAATGACGTGATCGCGGTCAGAAACAGCATCAAGACTGTTCATGGTGGCGGTTCTGAAACCTAAGCGACTCGCCAGTGCATTTCTGTCAATAGGATAAGCGGTACCTGCTAAAGCGCCTGACCCCAATGGCGAAACATCTAAACGATAAAGCGCATCTTTTAAACGGCCAATATCACGGTTAAACATTTCTACATACGCTAAACACCAATGGCCAAAAGTTATTGGTTGCGCTCTCTGTAAATGGGTATAGCCTGGTAGTACCGTATCTTTTTCACGTTCCGCTAAATTCATCATCGCTTGTTGTAAATTAACAAGAGCAAACAGTAAATCACCGCCCTTTTCTTTACACCATAGCTTTAAATCAGTTGCGACTTGGTCATTACGGCTGCGCCCTGTATGAAGCTTCTTACCTAAGTCACCCGTTTTTTCAATTAGCTGGATCTCTACCCAACTATGAATATCTTCCGCATCAGACAACAATATTTGTTGAGGATTTTCTTCTACCGACGCTTTTAATTCTTGCAATGCTGCCGTTAAGCGAACCAGTTCATCTTCATTTATAACGCCTACTTCATGAATAGCTTGCGCCCAAGCTATTGAACCAACAATGTCTTGCACTGCCATGCGGTAATCTACCGGCAATGAGTCATTGAACTTCTTAAATTGTAAACTCGCCTTTTCTTTAAAACGTCCGCCCCATAAAGCCATGACTATTTTTCCTTATGCTTTAGCACAGTATCTTTTTGAGAAAGTGCAGTGATCCTGCTCGATAAGCTAAATAAACGAATAAATCCTTCGGCGTGTTTTTGGTCATAAACATCGTCAGCACCAAATGTAGCAAATGCCTCAGAATACAAACTATTTGGCGAACGACGTTGTATGACTTGCGCCATACCTTTATACAATTTAACAACGACATCACCGGTTAGTTTTTCGGCAAATGAGGCAGCAGAAGCCAATTGAGCCTTAGCAAGCGGAGTAAACCAGCGACCATCATAAATAACATGAGAAAATTCAAGGCCAATAGATTCGCGATATTTAAGTGACTCTTTGTCAAGAATAAGTGACTCTAAACCTTTATAAGCCGCCATCAAAATAGTACCGCCTGGCGTTTCATAGCAACCACGAGACTTCATACCAACCAAGCGGTTTTCGACAATATCGATTCTACCAACACCGTGGGCAGCCCCTTTAGCATTTAAGTACATTAACGCTTGATAAGCACCGGCACTATTTTCCTGGCCATTACCAGAGAAGTCTATACCATCAATAGCAACAAGCTCACCGTCAGCAAAGCTTAATTGTACTTTTTCAGGCTCATCAGGGGCATCAATAGGATCCACTGTCATAGTCCATACTTCTTTTGATGGCTCACACCAAGGGTCTTCTAGCTCACCACCTTCATGAGAAATATGCCAAGCATTAGCATCTCGACTGTAGATTTTAGTTAATGAAGCCGCACAAGGAATGTTACGTTCGGCAAGATAATCTAATAAGTCTTCACGCGAAACCATGTCCCATTCACGCCATGGGGCGATAACAGTAAGCTCAGGCGCTAGTGCAGCAAAACAAGATTCAAAACGAACTTGGTCGTTACCTTTACCGGTACAACCATGACACACCGCATCAGCACCCACTTTAAGAGCGATTTCTATGTGCGCTTTAGCAATAATAGGTCGTGCCATTGACGTACCTAATAAATACTGACCTTCGTATACCGCACCAGTTTTTAAAATGGGGTAAACATACTCTTTTATGTATTCTTCTTTAAGATCAACTACATAACATTCAGATGCCCCTGAAGCAATCGCTTTCTCTTTAACACCTTCAAGCTCTTCATCACCTTGGCCGACATCAGCACAAAACGCGATAACCTCACAGCCTTGATAATTTTCTTTTAACCACGGAATAATCGCTGAGGTATCTAATCCACCAGAATATGCTAATACTACTTTTTTGATTTGTTTTTTTGCTAAAGCCATTGTCTTATTCCTAACTAATCTTGATAAATTGTCATGCTGAATGTAAATCAGCTGCTGACCCATTAATTTCTACACTATTATTTAGCTAATAGCGTAACGAGTACCGCATTTTGCGCCCACATTCTATTTTCTGCTGCTTGGAAAACTACCGACATTTCACTGTCAAAAAGTGCGGTTGTTATTTCTTCCTCTAAGTGCGCTGGTTGGCAATGCATCACAATACTGGCGCCGCTGTCTTTCATCATTTGATGGTTCACTTGATAAGGGGCAAACGCCTCTAAGAGTGCAGCTTTTTTACTGGCATCTTCAAAGCCCATTGATACCCATGTATCGGTATAAATAGCATCTTGCTGTCCTAAAGCCTCAACATCTGATGTAAGTACCAACTTACTCCCTGACTTTTCTGCAAAAGCTTTCGCTTTACTAAATAATTGTGCTTCTGGTTCATGCCCCGCTGGACAAACCAAGGTAAAATCGACCCCTAGTATTGCAGCCATAAACATCAACGAATTAGACACATTGTTACCATCGCCTATATAAGCAAGTTTAACCTTGGTTAAATCTATACCTTTACCTATAACAAAATATTCTTGTAGAGTAACAAAATCAGCTAGTGCTTGGCACGGATGATATATATCACACAGTGCATTAATCACTGGAATAGTTGCGTGCTCAGCTAAACCTTCGATGGCGCTGTTTTCAAAAACACGTGCAACGATAGCGTCAGCATAGCAAGAAAGATTTTTAGCGTAATCACTAACTCGTTCTCGCTCACCTAGCTTGCCATTTTGTTGGCCTAAATATAGCGCATGGCCGCCTAATTTGTTAATACCCATATCAAAACTAACGTGTGTTCTTAATGAAGGTTTCTCAAAGAGCATCACTACAGATTTACCCGCTAAAGCTTCACTATAGTCGCTAGGATGGTTTTTAATCTTTATTGCTAAAGCAATCAGATCAATTATTTGTGTTTTAGTCAGTTGATCATCTGCTAAAAAGTTTTCTAATCTTGTGTGTGTCGGTGACATGATAAGTCCTATCCGAAAAATCGTTAAATTAAGTGTGACTTAACTATGGTTAATGTGGCTGAATGCGTGTACCAATTGCATCACCCTTTATTAGATTGATGATTTGCTCAGGCGACTGCCAACTGGCAACCGCGATACTTCGTCGCAATTGGCTTGCTGCATGCAAAGCGGCATTAACTTTGGCGGTCATCCCACCAGCAATAACACCTTGCTCTATTAAGGAATTTGCCTGAGTTTTACTCAGTGAAGCAATATATTCGCCACGCGCATCTTTTACACCATTAACATCGGTTAGCAGTAGCAATTCGGCATTTAGTAACTGACAAATTGCGACAGCTGCATCATCCGCATTAACATTCACTAACTCACCATTGGCTAATGAACCAATAGAAGAGATAACCGGCAAAAAGTTTGCACTTAAAAGTGTATCGAGTAACTTACTATTATTTGCACTAGGCTCACCCACCATACCCAGGCCTTTATCGCTCAACTGACACGAAACCATATCACCATCGACCAGTGACAATCCAACGGCTTGCATGTGTAAACTTGCTGCAGTGGCAACAATCGCTTTATTAACACTACCTGCTAATGCACCCGCAATAAGGGGCATTTGTTCTTGAGGTGTAACACGTAAACCCTGTTTTTTTTCTGAAGTAAAACCAGCTTGACTGAGTATTTCATCAACAACACAGCCGCCGCCATGCACTAGCACCACGGCTTGATTTTTTAATGTCGCGATAATTTTTAATAAATCAGCTAAAGCATCTTTTTTTTCAAGAATAGCGCCACCGATTTTGATCACTAATGGCTTGTTAGTTTTAGACGTTACTGATGTGTTTATTGTCTTAGTCATTAACTCTTTCCCAAAGTTACATTGTTCAACAAACTATACTCACTCGCTAAACCCAGAGAAATATTCGCACATTGCACCGCTTGTGAAGCAGCACCTTTTAATAAATTATCGATAGCACAACTCACCACAACAACTTGTTTTTCTTCATCGACTTGCCAATGTAAATCAGCAAATGGTGTATTAGCCACATTGTCTATTTTCGGCCAAGCGCCAGTTAAGCGCACCAATGGCTTATCTTGATAAGCGTTTAAAAAAGCTTCGTTAATATGTTTTGTCGTAATACCTGCTTTGATTTGCAAAGTGACAGTTGCCAGCAATCCTCTTTTATAAGGTGCAAGGTGAGGATTAAAAATAACCGCGGCATTAGCTTCTTGGCTTATCTCGGGTTGATGCCTGTGTTGTAAAATATTGTAGGGTGTTAGGCTGACTTCATAAAAGCTTGTCGCTAATGAGGCTTTTCTACCCGCACCGCTGACGCCGCTGATCCCATTAACAACAATGAGAGAGTTTTCAAGATGGTAGTTATTTACAGTAATCGGCTTGAGTGATAATAAACTTGCTGTTGGGTAACAGCCAGGTACAGCAACTAATTGTGTATTAGCAATATCATCTTGCTGCCATTCCGCTAAACCATAAGTTGCTTGGGCAAGCGCCGATAAGTTTTTATGTTCAAAACCATAGAATGTTGGATAATCTTCACTATTTTTTAAACGAAAACCACCAGAGAGATCGAAAACCTTAACACCTTTCTCAACAAAAGCTTGTGCCCAGTCAGCACTAAACTCATGCGGAGTAGCAAAGAATACCGCATCAAGCTTTTGTACCGTATCATCGAACCAACGCCTTGAAAAACAAACTAAAGGTAAATCACATACGCCTAAATAACGCGGATGTAATTGCGAAAAGGTCATATCTGCCGAGCTACTGTTTTCTGACACCAGTAAATATTCAAGGGAAATTTTATCGTGCGCAGACAATAAACTAATCAGCTCTGCACCCACATATCCACTTGCTCCAATAACCGCGACTTTCATACAACCTCATCTATTAATTTTTTTATTGACCTAAGGAAAGCAGAAAACAAATTATTTTCAATAGCCTTCTATATTTAGGTTATTTACACTAGAATAGGAAAATAACACCCAATGACTCGTTATGCAACAAATAAGCATAATTACCCATGGTTTTTTTATTTATTCATTTTTAACTGTGAGCCACTATGAAAAATTTGCCCAACTTTACTGATTCATTAACACAACTGATTGCCAGTGCTTCTATTAGCTCGACACAAGCGAGCTGGGATCAAGGAAATTTAGCGGTTATTCAACTATTGGCAAGTTGGTTTGAACAACTCGGTTTTAGTATCGACATTCAAGCGGTACCAGAAACGCGCAATAAATATAACTTGTTAGCAAAACTCGGTAGTGGAACAGGAGGATTGTTACTTGCAGGTCATAGTGATACCGTACCTTTTGATGAAAATCGTTGGCAGTCAGACCCGTTCAAAATTGTCGATAAAGATAATAAGTTTTATGGTTTAGGGACGTGTGATATGAAAGGTTTTTTTGCTTTTATTTTACAAGTTTGTAAAGGGTTAACCGCGCAACAGTTAAAAAAACCACTTTACATTTTAGCCACCGCAGATGAAGAAACCACCATGGCTGGCGCACGTTTTTTCACCAAAAACCAACAGATAAAACCCGATGTTGCTATTATTGGTGAGCCAACAAATTTGGTCCCTGTCATCATGCATAAAGGTCATATGTCCCATCGCATAACTATTCAAGGTCAATCAGGGCACTCAAGCAAGCCAAGTTTAGGCGTGAATGCGATAGAAATTATCCATCAAGTGATTGGCCAATTAATGCAACTCAAAGAAAAATTGGCTCTCAATTATAGTAATCAAGCCTTTGATGTAAAGGAGCCAACCCTTAATTTTGGCGCAATACACGGCGGCGACAATGCCAATAGAATTTGTGGTCACTGCGAGTTAGACATCGATATGCGTGCCCTACCCGGTATGACTGACAGCGAACTTATCTTATTACTCAGTGAAGCGTTAGAACCGTTAGCTGAAAAATACCCTAATAGAATTTCATTTAGTGAATTGGATCCAAGTTCACCCAGCTTTGAACAAAGCAAAAACAGTGACTTTATCACTATAGCCGAAGAAATAAGTGGTCATTCATGTTGTGCGGTAAACTATGCGACCGAAGCACCTTTCATTCAACAACTGGGTTGTCAAACTATCGTTTTAGGTCCTGGTTCAATTGATCAAGCACACCAGCCTAATGAATTTCTAGCGCATAGCGAAATTGATAAAACTGAACAACTATTACTGAAGATGATCGAAAGGTACTGTTTATAAAGGTAAAAAAAAGCAAAGCGATAATGCTTTGCTCTTTCATTTTTACTTAATTTAACCTTACAAAGGCTTAAGTGATGACTACACCATATCCGCAAACGGATTTTTACTGGGTAAGGCAATATTATTAGTAAAGCCGGTCATTGAGATATTTTCAGTGTTAATTTCAATATCATCATCACCTAAGACACCCACACCAAATTTATAAATTAATTCAAACTGTCCATTGTTGGCTTTTTCTTGATAGATACCTTGTTTCTCTTCAACCGCAGATAACTTTTCTTGGTAATGGGTCATTTCTGCTATGCTATATCGTTTTTTCAGCATAGAGAGCGTTACGTCAGGTGAAAGTAAAGTAGCCGTGGCATTATTACCGCCAAAACCTTTTGAATTGATGAAAGCAACATCCATCGCTTCACACTGCCAGTGATCAAGTGCAATATTTAAGCGCTCATTATGTACATCATCGGCAATCGATTTAATGGTCGTAATACCCGGCATAATATTATGAGCAAAAACACCTAGCGCCATAGTGATTTGGTCACCACTTGCTGGTGCTATAGTATGGCCAACATAAGCTTTAGGCGCCGCTACCGGCCAATTATGAATATCAAAAGTTTCTGCCAAACGGTGATAAATTAACGACTCGGTGATACGGTTTTGTGGGGTACTTGAACCATGAGCTAATATAAAGCTACGCTTTTGTACCGACTCTTCCCCTAAAATACTTTTTGCTAATGCCACTGACTTCGCCATGGTAATGTAATTACCAGGACCTGGAGCGGTAATAGATTTTTTAATACCATCGGCATTAATGAATACATCAGCAACCGAGCCCAAAGGTTTAGCGCCTAATTCAATGGCTAATTCGTCATCCATAATTACCAGAAAGTGTGCAGCTTCACCAATAGTAAAACCACAATTTTCACCAAACGGGCGACTGGTATTACGGTGGTCAGCTTGGCCATCAGTAATTCCATCAAGTTTTTTCAAACCTTCTTCATTAGCCAATGCGCTCATGTTACCGAAACCTTCAATAATTTCCGGTGTTATTGGGCTTTCACTACTGCCCACAATAGCAACACGCACTCGACCTGATTTAATATCTTGAATAGCATTACGTAAGTTATAAAGAAAACTTGCACAAGCGCCAGTCGAAGTCGAGGTGGTACCCACACTGCCGGTTACATAACCATTAATAAAATCAGCCGACATGGTGTTTAAGCCCAACGCTAAATTTTTAGTGGTAACACGATCGCCATGCAAACGATTTTGCAACATCCCCCCTAAACCTTCCGATTGCATTTGACCGAAAGCTGAAGAAGAATAAGTTCCCACGTGGTCTGGGCTTACTTTTTCTAAAATTTCATCCCAGCTAAAGCCTGTTGAATGAATAGCGTCTGCAGCACCAAAAATAGTCGTTTGTAGGCCACGTGGCTGATAACGACTATTATATAATGTCGACGGTTCAAAGCCGGTAGGTAATTGCCCTGCGGCTTTAATCGGATTATCGCGATAACTACTATGTTTAATATCTAAATTATCAGTAATTTCAACCTTTACGCGTTTATCTGCTAAGGGTGTTACTGTCCATGAGCGCGGTAAGGGCTTTGGTAATTCTTTTTCCTTAATTTCAAAAGTAATATTTTCAGTGCTCGGTGTTGCTACCATATTTGTGTGGCAATGCGTCGCGTCAGGGTCAAAGTGATTACTTTCAATTTTACGGATAAGGGTGCCATCAAGAATTTGCTGGCCAAAACGTGCTTCTACTTCACTTAATGCAACACAATTACCCTCAACGTCAACTAACTGACCTGCTTGGAAAGTTAAGATATTCATCAAAGTAGCAAGACCAACAAAAGTTTCTTGGCGTGCTTCTGCGGTTAATTTGTCGATAACAATACGACGAAAACCTTGATGAAATGAGGTGCGGCCAGCAGCGTTTACGCCGCCCATGCCAACAATAATAGGTAAAGCAGTCATTTATAATTCTCTTAAATACATGAGTCGTAATTCTTGTTGCTAGTGTAAAAAGAAATGCCAACAATTAATTGTCGTTTACAGCCACAAATAATACAATAACAGCCAAACGGTGCAAAAGTTATTAATATGCCACTAAAGACAAGCCAAAAAACAATCAATGTTGCCTTGGTTTTATATGATCATATGTTAGCAACCAGCGTAAGCTTACCTATTGAAATGCTTAGAGCAGGCGAAGCTTTTGCTCGAAGAGAAGATAGGCAATCGCCTAAACTCAGTATTGAAATGGTGAGCGAACTATTAGCCCCAGTGCGAACCAGAGCACTTATTAAGCTTTATCCCGATAAAGATATTGAGCATGCCCAAAGTCCAGATTATATTTTTATTCCTAGTCTTTGGCGCAATCCTAGGCCAATAATCAAAAAACAGCCCAAAATGGTAAGTTGGCTTAATCGTATGTGGCAAGAAGGATCAACGCTTATTGGCGGTGGTACAGGGGTTTGTTTTATTGCCGAGTCTGGACTACTTGACCATCATCCGGCAACAACACACTGGCATTATGTTGACCAATTCAAAAGGAATTATCCTAACGTTGAATTGAAACCAGATTTTTTTATTACCCAATCAGAACGTATTTACTGTGCGGCAAGTTTAAATGCCTTAGCTGATATTACCGTTCACGTTATTCATCAAACGTACGGTGAGACTGCGGCACAACATGTTGAGCGTAATTTCTCTCATGAAATAAGAAAACCTTATGAAGAACAACGTTATTTAGAAGGTGCAGTCGATCGACATCCTGATGAATTGATCACTCAAATTCAATTCTGGATGCGTACTAACCTATCATCAACATTATCGCTTACTGAACTAGCATTACAATTTGGTATCAGCCATAGAACCTTTAGTCGGCGTTTTAAAAATGCTACCGGCGTTAAAGCCTCTCATTATTGGCAGAAAATGCGTGTAGAAACAGTCAAGGATTTACTATCATCAAGTAATCTGTCTATTCAAGAAATCGCTTTTCAGGTGGGTTATCAAGAACAAGGCCAGTTAACTCGGCTGTTTAAGAAACAATTGAAACTCACTCCAAGAGACTATCGAGCAATGGTGCGTAAAAAGCTTTTTAATTAACGGTTAACGTCTGTCAAACAAGCTAAATTTTTGACAGTGCACTTTTATCAGTAACGGGTATAATCCATAACAGATAAATTAAAAGCATTGAAGTGCTTGTACTTTAATACAATAAGTCTCATGGTACGACCACTAGAAAATTACAAACGGAGAAAATACATGTCAATCGTGATCAGTGGTACAGGTCTATTTACACCACCACACAGTATTTCAAACGATGAATTAGTCACCGCATTTAATCAATATGTTGAAGACTATAATATTGAAAATGCCGCCGCTATTAACAATGAGCAGTTAACGGCCTTAAAACCGTCTTCAAGTGAATTCATTGAAAAAGCATCAGGCATTAAAAGTCGCTATGTTATGTATAAAGACGGCGCACTTGACCCTAAAACCATGATGCCACTTATTCCTCAGCGTAGTGATGAGCAATTATCAGCACAAGCAGAAATGGCTGTTGGCGCCGCGAAACAAGCGATGGCTGCAGCAAATAAAACAGCAGACGATATCGATTTAATCATTGTTGCTTGTTCATACACACAACGCGCTTATCCTGCAATTGCCATTGAAGTACAAAAAGAACTGGGTTGTAAAGGTTGGGCTTACGATATGCTCGTCGCTTGTTCATCGGCAACCTTTGGTATTATGAATGCTTCAAATGCTTTGCATGGCGACACAGCAAAAACAGTGTTAGTGATTAACCCTGAACTCAATTTTCCACAAATTAATTTACGCGACCGCGACAGTCACTTTATCTTTGGCGATGTTGCAACGGCTATTGTTATTGAAAAACAAGCAACCGCTACGGCTGACCATTGCTTTAAAATATTAACTAAGAAGCCGATCACGACCTTTTCTAATAACATTCGTAGTAACTTTGGTCATATCAATAAATGTGATCCAGAAACAATGCTTGATAATGACAAAATGTTTGTTCAGCAAGGACGAAAAGTTTTTAAAGAAGTACTGCCAATGGTCTCTCAATTAATTACCGAGCAAATGGCAGAAGCAAATGTTGAAGCTAAAGATTTAAAAAGGTTATTTTTACATCAAGCCAATATCAACATGAATAACTTTGTTGCAAAGAAAGTATTAGGCCGTGACCCTATGGGCAATGAAGCGCCAATTATTTTAGACAAGTTTGCAAATACGGCTTCGGCGGGTTCTATTATTGCTTTTCACTTGAACCATGATGATATGGTTACTGGCGATAAAGCTTTAATCTGTTCTTTTGGTGCCGGTTATTCGGCAGGCTGTATCGTTATAGAGCATATTTAATTCTGCTCTGCGGTTAAGTCACTGAGAAAAACCTCTGTGACTTAATCGTTAATTAACCTTTAACCTTTAACAAAACTCACTATGTAAAAAAGTAATTAGCTTTACTATCGATGGATGAGCAATTGTGTAGTATATCGTTTGTGATTCTCGGCGAGTTTTTACCAAGCCGTCTTTTCTCAATCGAGCTAAATGCTGTGATAAACTCGACTGGCTCAAATCAATAAAACCATTAAGCTCTGATACCGACATTTCTTTCTCACCTAAATAGCAAAGTATCAACAATCTATTTTCATTACTCATCGCCTTCAGTAACTCAGCGGCTTGAGTTGCATTACCACGCATTTCAGCTATGTCTATTTGAGTTTCATTATTCATCATTTGGGTCTTTATTGTCAGCAAAAAGTAAATATTAATTGATATTACATTAGATAGTGCTAATATAAAAGTACATTACATTTATCTAATATAATAACTTTTCAGTTAAGGATCCCTTTTGAATTACACCAGACTGCTGCAACTCGCTATTGAGAAACCTAAACTTGTTTACACCTTAGTCTTATTGATGGTGGCGATAAGTCTGGCGATGATACCAAACCTGAAAATAGATACCGATCCTGAAAATATGCTGAGTAGTGATGCGCCAGCACGTGTTTTTCATAACCAAACAAAAACTGACTTTCAAATGCGCGATATGATAGTCGTTGGAATTGTTAGTAAAAATAGTATTTTTACTCCTAGTGCATTACAGGTTGTTGAGCAACTTTCAACAGAAATATTACAAATTGAAGGGGTTATTCAACAAGATTTATTATCCTTGAGTGTTGTTGACAATATTACCCAAGAAAAAAATAACCAAGGTGAAAATAACGGCATACGCTTTGAATATCTAATGAAGCAGGCACCGTCTTCACTCGAAGGCAGCTTAGCCATTCAACAAGCCGTAAAACGCTTACCTATGCTTAACAACACCATAGTTTCTGGAGACAACAAAGCGATAGCGATTTACGTGCCTATTCAAGCCAAAGACATGAGTTATAATATTGCTGAAAAAATTCGTACTATCAGTGGCAATTTTCCCGCAGAGTTGGTGGCTAATGTAGACTTTCATATCACAGGTTTACCTGTCGCTGAAGACCAATTTGGCTATGAGATGTTTGTTCAAATGGGTGTAGCAGCCCCACTTGCTGGTTTAGCTATTTTTGTTTTACTTTGGTACTTTTTTCGCAATTTTCCGTTAATCATTGCACCTATGGTGGTCGCGATGGCTACGGTGATTATAATCATGGGCTCACTCATCGGTATGGGCTTTACTGTTCATATTATGTCATCAATGATCGCTATATTCTTAATGCCAATAGCAGTGGTTGACTCAGTTCATATTCTCTCTGAATTTGCTGAAAAATATAAAACAGGTGATAATGCCGGCGATGTTGTAAAAGGTGTCATGAAGCATTTATATACGCCAATGCTTTATACATCAATCACCTCTGCTATCGGTTTTTATTCGTTAATGCTAACCCCTATTCCGCCGGTAAAAGTCTTTGGTGCTTTTATTGGTACTGGTATTTTATTGGCATTCGTGCTGACAATTATTTACGTCCCTGCTTATATTTCTCGTTTAAAACCTGAAACTTTAGCCAAATTGCATGACGCTATAGTGCGTATGGAGAAAAAAGGCAGATTAGCCAATGTATTAGAACGGTTAGGCAGTTTTGCTACTCAAAAAACCAAGCTTATTCTTATCGGCTTTGTTGCCTTATTTTTAATTAGTATTGAAGGCGTTAGTCGTATTGAAATTAATGATAATCCTGTTAATTGGTTTAAAGCAGATCACGAAATAAGAATTGCTGACAAGGTGCTTAATGAACATTTTGCTGGTACTTATGATGCTTGGTTAGTGTTTAACAATAACGAGGGTGACAATAACGGCGAGGTAAAAAAATTCAAAGAAGTTCTGGCAACGTTTACCGCTGATTCAGCTAGCGCTAAAAAAATTCATACCTTTATAAATAACGTTAACTCGGCTAAAAAAGAGTCATTATTCAATCAGCATTTGTTGGTTTTATTAGATGACTTAACGTTTTCTGCCCCTGATAAAGACCAAGGTATTATAGAGCAGCTAGTCAATATTGCTGATAGCGCTTTCAACGACAGCAAAGTATTTCTAGACCCCGCGTTATTAAACTGGCAAAGCGACTTTCAACAAGCATTACTAGCCACAGGTTTAGTCGGTAAAAGTAATGGCTTGGCTGATATCGTCAAAACGGTCAATCGTGAACTTTTCTCCGGTGAAGATAAAGACTTTACTCTGCCTGAAACGAGCAATGGCGTGGCGCAAACATTATTGCAATATCAGTCGTCACATCGTCCACAAGACTTATGGCATTTTGTCACTAAAGATTACCAAAAAAGTCTCTTATGGTTGCAAATGACTAGTGGCGATAATCAACACACCACCAAAGTTGTTAACTGGACAGAAACTTACATTACCAACAATCCCATGCCAAAAAATATTAGTTATCAATGGGCAGGTAAATCTTATTTAAACATTGTTTGGCAAGATGCGATGGTAAATGGAATGATCGACAGCCTATTGTCTTCATTTGTCATCGTTTTCTTGATGATGGTTTTACTGTTTCGCTCTTTCAAGTACGGTATTTTAGCCATGTTGCCGCTAACACTTACTATTTCGATGATCTATGGATTAATTGGCTGGATAGGTAAAGACTATGATATGCCTATCGCGGTATTGTCGGCGCTCACATTAGGACTATCTATCGATTTTGCCATTCATTTTCTCCAACGTTCACGAGAATTAGAGAAAGAACTGGGCAGTTTATCACAAGCATTAACCGCAATGTTCCAAGAGCCAAGCCGAGCAATATCACGCAATGCAATAGTTATTGCCGTTGGTTTTACCCCATTATTACTTTCACCATTAATGCCTTATATTACCGTTGGTTTTTTCCTGGCGAGTATTATGGCGCTATCGGCGTTAGTTACTTTAGTGTTATTGCCGGCATTAATGACCCTTTTTGCTGGTAAGCAAAACCTAAAAACTGAACGACTATAGGATATAAAGATGAAATATTTATCAAAACTATTGATACTGGTCTGCTCCCTTTCAAGTTTTGTTGGCCAGGCTGGCGATATAACCAATGCCAATGAAATTATTACTAAGGCAAACTTAGCCTCATATTATTCTGCTGATGATGGTAGTGCCCAAGCCCGTATGATTATTGTTGATGCGCAGGGCAATAAGCAGATGCGACAATTTACCATCTTGCGTAAAGACCAAACCGATCTAGGTAACCAAGACATCTTAGTGTTCTTCTCTCGCCCCACCGATGTCCAAGGCACGGTATTTCGTGTAGTAAAAAAAGTCACAAGCGATGACGACCGCTGGTTGTACTTGCCAGCACTAGATTTAGTAAAACGTATTTCAGCCGGCGATAAGCGTACTTCTTTTGTTGGCGCACATTTTTTTTATGAGGATGTTTCTGGCAGAAACCCAGCAGAAGATAACTTTACCCTGTTAAAAACTGATAACAACTTTTATACGATCAAGGCTCAGCCAAAAGATCTAAACAGTGTTGAATTTGATCATTATATCGTCAGTGTTGATAAAAACACTTTTTTACCGATGCAAGTTGACTTTTATAACAGCCAAGGTAAAAAATCACGTTCTCTACAAGTATTAAAAACTGAAGTTATTGATGGTTTTACCACGGTTATGCATTCAAAAATAACTCAGCATTCCGATGGTAGCTATACTGAAATGCAATTTAGGAATGTGAAATATAATGTTGGCTTACCCAATGATATTTTTTCTGAGCGCAGTTTACGTAACCCCCCGAAAGAGTGGCTGGATTAATAAGCTAACGATGATCGTATAAACTCATCCTGATCCGTTTCAGCGACTAACGTTTTAACTGCTGAAATTAGTTTAGTTGCTGAAATTAATTCAGTATCGGGATTATTATTTATATCACTAACAATAAATGGACAGAATTATTTTGCAAAAATCAGTAAAAAATTTCTATTTTATAGTGACCAGCCTTTGTGCCGCTAGCGCAATTTTTGCCGCTAATGTTCTCGCAAACGAAACAGATAATTGGGGAGATGAGTGGAGCGAAGCAGTGGTTTCACCTTGGAAATTTTCAGGTTTTGTTGAAGCGGGTTATGGCTATTTATTACAGGATAATATTGTTGAGTCAAACGCATCATTAAGTGAAATCACCACACGCGTTAATCTTGATTACAGTCATGAATCTTTTGAGCTGGTTTCAAAAGCAGAGTTAATTTATGACGATGTATTAAAAGATACTTTTTTGCAAGCACGCGAATTAAATATCCGTTTTAGTCCCTCTGATAAAACAGATGTTAAATTAGGGCGGCAAATTCTGACATGGGGGACTGGTGATTATATTTTCCTTAACGACTTGTTTGCAAAAAACTGGCAATCATTCTTCTCGGGACGTGATGACCAATATCTAAAAGCGCCTTCAGATAGTGCGAAAGGTACTTGGTATATTGGTCACTATTCACTTGATCTCACTTGGACTCCTGAGTTCACCCCTGATGTTTACATCACTGGCGAACGTTTTTCTTTTTATTCACCGCAAGCACAAGCCATTGTTGCACCCGCTGATAATTTTAGGGTAAAAGAAACCAAGAAAGCACAATTTTCAGCGCGCCTTGCGACTAACAATAATGGCGTGGAATATGCGTTGTATGGTTATAAAGGTTTTTGGCCAACTCCCGTAGGTATTACAGAAGATAACAGTCAGCCATCACAAGCTTATTTTCCAGAAATGAATGCTTGGGGAGCCAGTGTTCGATTGTCATTAGCCGGCGGATTATTTAATGCTGAATATGCAAGTTATAACAGTATTGAGGATAATAACGGCACTAACCCTTTTATTGCTAATGGTCAAAATAGGTTGTTAGTGGCGTTTGAAAGAGAAGTAATTAAAAACCTGACTGCTAGCGTTCAGTTCTATGTTGAGCAAACCAAACATTATCAGCAATTTATTAGCCATTCTGCTACGCCAGCAACAGAAGTTGATGAAAATCGTCAATTATTAACCTTTCGCTTAACCTACAGAACATTGCAGCAAAAATTAATTTATAGCGTTTTTAACTTTTATTCTCCCACAGACAAGGATGGTTATCTTAAACCTTCAATAACTTATCGCTATAGCGATCAGTGGTTATTCTCGGCTGGGGCGAATTTATTTTGGGGTGAAGAAAAGTATACTTTTTTTGGTCAACATCAACAAAACAGCAATGCTTGGCTTAGAGTAAAAGCCCACTTTTAAATGACGCCAGCACTAAAGGCTCAATGTCTACAGAATTAATCTGACAATAACTTACAGTTTTTCAGTATATCCTAACAATTAGATCACTGAAACTTACCCGTAATAAGATGAGAATGGCTGTAAATCTTCTGTTGAGCTTATTATGAACAAAATTATCATCGTCATCTGTTTTAACATCTTGTTTTCTTTTAATAGTTACGCAATGAAATCTAATGATTATATTATTTCTATTAAGCATGCAACTAACGACAGTGACTATTACTCAAGTGTTGGCGTAGAGGTAATTCATCGTAAACTTAATAGTTATTTAGGTTTCTCGGTTAATAGCTCAATAGGCTATGCAAGGGTTACCGATACCTTTGATTATCAACATGGTTTTATTGCATGGGAAGGCGGTATAAAAATAGGTTACTTTTCTAACTTTAGTCTTTATGCTGAATTTGGCGTTGATCTGCTTGAGCTTGCCTTTAATGATCGAAGTGACGATGACTATTCATATAATGATAAGCGCTATAATACAGATTTCGAAAATGATAACTTTGACCATCATTACAATGATAACGATTCAGATGGTTATATAGGGATCGGTAGTTCGATGATGATTGAGCAAATAAAAGTTACAGCATTTGTTCGTTTTCGTGAAATAAGTGGTTATAACTGGCAAGCAAAAAACTATGCCTTTAGCGGCATTGAGTTAGCGGTAGTTTTTTAATTAAATTACCATCGTTTGTTTGCTTGTTTCTTTCTTTTCTCTACGGCAAAATAGTCCCTATAGATATTTACAAATAATAGAGAAAATAATGAGCGCAAATTCAGCAGCACAAAATCAAATAAAACAAATGCTAACCATGCAAGACGCGATGAATACGCGTGTTAGTGATACCTGGCAAGAAAATGGTTATGAGTGGTATCGCGCCATTTGGGTTGAGTGTGCTGAAATGTTAGACCATCACGGATGGAAATGGTGGAAACATCAAGAAATAGATATTGCGCAAGTGCAATTGGAGTTGGTTGATATTTTTCATTTTGGTTTAAGCTTACGTTTAATGACAGGCGAAACCGTTACAAGTATTACTGACACCTTATCAACAGAACTCACTGAAAGCTCAGGCGAAAAAGATTTTAAAATTGCCCTTGAAAACCTAGCGTCAGCCGCCGTTACTAACAAAAGTTTTGATGCGATTGCCTTAGCTGATTGTATGCGTTTGATGAATATGGACCTAGATGAATTATTTCGTCAATATGTTGGCAAAAACACCTTGAATTTTTTCCGTCAAGACCACGGTTATAAAGAAGGGACATACATCAAAGTTTGGCATGACGAAGAAGACAATGAAGTATTAGCTAATTTAGTTAATACCTTAGATGCCAGTGCAAGTGATTTTCAGCAACAACTTTATGCCGCACTTGAGGCAAAATACCCAGCATAATTATTCGCTCAAAACCTAACAAAGACTCTAGATAAATAATAACTAGAGTCTTTTATCCCCCACCATTTTTTCCATTCTAAAACAGTATGTTAGCTTGAAGCATACAGAATAAACTCTACTTTTCGAACGGTTATTAAAACAACTCTTTTATATTAAGATCTGTCGCATAAATTCCACCTAGCCAAGGGTTATTAAAAGAATCTAGTGAATTATGATCTGTGGCACAAATTCTGCTTACTCAACTGTTATTAAGAAGACCGTCAAGAATTTGAACCGCCGGAGCAGTGTATGGAATTAATTCTCTTTGCCATGATCAGCCTAATTGTTATTGTCGCTTTGTTAGCTAGCCGCTTAAACGACAATAGTTTTCCTTTTCCATTTGATAAAAAGCAAAGCCTTTTTACACCAGCAGAGAAGAATTTTCAAAATTTGCTCGAACAAGCCCTTGGTGGTAAATATCGTATTATTAATCGAGTAAAACTTGCTGATATCGTCACTGTTCGTCATGGTGTGTCGAACAGAGCAAGCCAAACAGCATCAGCGAATGCCGAAAGTAAATACTTAGATTTTGCTATTTGTGATCGGGAGAGTATGAGGCTATGCGGCGTTATTGATTTAGTTGATACCCAAGGCAAAGGCTATAAAATCAAAAAAGACTGGTTTGTCAGCGGCGCATTAGAAGCATCTTCAATTCCTCATATTCGTATAAAAGTGAAAGCTAATTATACTGTTGACGAGATCCGCGCTTGTATTTACAGTCGACTTTTAGGAAACAGACCTCCTGAGCCAAAAATTAAAGGAAAAATTATTCCTGCTCCTATGCTAAAGCCTCGACCCAATAGAAATAGAGAAGAAGTTGGCGCCTTGTCTCCTATTGCCGCTCGCGCGCAATTAGGCTCATCAACAACAGGTAATGCTATGTCGCAACGAATTCCTGCACCGCAAGTAGCCGCATTACCTCATTAAACTCTACAATAAAATCACCCCATTATTAAAATAAAAAGTCAGTGATTTACATCGCTGACTTTTTTTTTTCGCTTAGATATAATTACCGTGCGTGGCTGTATTAATGCCATAAAGGCTAAGAGTGGCAATGTGATCGTAATATATTGTTGCCGTATAATCTTATGCCTATTCAACTCATACATAGAAAGACAGGATGTCTGAGAAAGGCCATCCTGAACATATACGCTCTTTGCCATCTCGATAACCGCTCCTGCGTTACTCTACTTCCTACATCCATGTAGTCACAGCACCGCGTTATAACGTTCATCCTGAACATAAATATACGACATCTGGGAATCTTCACGTTATAATTGTTTTATTAGATGTTATCAACGAATTGGAAATAAAATGAAAGCAGGAATAATTGGCGCAATGGAGCCAGAAGTTGCTATTTTAAAAGCAAAATTAACTCATGCAGTAACGATCGAACATGCAGGTTATACTTTTTATCAAGGGCAACTCAACGGCAGTAATGTCGTTATTGTACAATCGGGGATTGGTAAAGTGGCTGCAGCCTTAGCAACCGCCATTTTAATTGATAAGTTCCAGCCTGACTATATTGTTAATACCGGCTCTGCTGGTGGTTTTGAACAGTCATTAAAAGTAGGCGATATTGTCATTAGTTCAGAAGTTCGCTATCACGATGTGGATGTCACCGCTTTTGGCTATGAGATTGGTCAGTTACCCGGCAATCCAGCTGCTTATATTCCTCACCCGACACTTGTTAAGGCCGCACAGGCAGGTGTTGCTGAATTGGAAAATATCCAGACCTTACTGGGTTTAATCACTACCGGCGATACCTTTATGACAGCTGATGATGATATTGCCAAAGCCCGCGCTAACTTTCCGACTATGGCCGCGGTTGAAATGGAAGGAGCCGCAATTGCTCATACCTGTCATCAATTTAAGGTGCCTTTTGTGGTTATTCGTTCTATGTCTGATATAGCAGGTAAAGAGTCTCCTACCTCTTTTGAAGCTTATTTAGAAACAGCTTCGGTGAATTCATCTCAGTTAGTTGAAAATATGCTCGACGCATTGCAAGGTAAAAAGTTAACTTAAGCCCTAAGTTTAATCGATACCAACGCCACTAATTTTGTGATCTTGTTCGCGCAAGGAGAATATATCAAAGCAAGGCTGACGATTTTCTAATCACTAGCTATAGGCATTGAGTGCGACGCAGGTTTGGAGTATTTTAACCCGCACAAGTGAGCAATAATTTAATGGAATGGCTATAAATATGACTGCTAATAATCTAACAAACTTAATTGATATCAGCCCTTTCGCCTATTCAGTTGTCATGCTTTACGGTGTTATTTTGATTAAGCTTTTTACTGGCTATTTAGCGAGTCATCAACCCTTAAGGTTTTTTCGAATTTTTTGCGATCAACTCGCCAAAAAAGTCAATAAAAGTAGGAATACTGACCGTCAGTGTTTTATTTCTGGTTTAATTGCTATTGTAGTTAGCCTTACGCCTATAGTCATTATTCTTTGGTTATTTGAAGCTTTTGTTGAGGCCACCTGGCTTTGGCAGGGATTTTTACTTTATCTTGCCTTAGGCTGTTTACAACTAGGAAAAACAAGTAAAGAGATTGCCAAGTTAATTGTCGCCAACAAAAATTTCGAAGCTAAACAGTTATTAAACCCCTGGCTGTTACGTAATACCGAACAGCTTTCCTCTTTGGGCTTAGCAAAGAGCTGTATTGAGATGTTATTGCTTCGAGCGGTACAAAATTTATTCACCATTAGCTTGGTATTTTTACTTTTTGGTCCACTTACTGCTTTAGTTTGTCGATTGCTTATTGAGATGCATTACAGCTGGAATAACAAACAAAATAGTTTTCAACCTTTTGGCGACAGTGTTGCTTTTATTGTCAACATTATACAATGGCTACCTAGCCGTATTTTTTCATTAATCCTGCTTTTGGGCTGTATTGGCAAAAATTTTGTTTTATTTTTTCGGTTAAATCGCCGCTACTTTTTTCAATTAAATAATAGCTATGTGCTCAATTTATTTTCCTTGTCATTAGAGGTTAAACTTGGTGGTGTGGCTATGTATCAAAATATAAAATTACGTAAAACAAGTTACAACGATCACGGCAGGCAGCCTCAAGCTACTGATATTATTCATGCCAGTAAACGTATTAGCCAAGTGTTCTATTTTTGTTTTCTATTTTTAACACTACTGACATTATTCATTTACTCGTTCAATATCAATAGGTAACAAACATGTATGAACTTCTTTACTGGTTAGATTTATTTGGTATTGTTGTCTTTGCCTTATCGGGTGCATTAATGGCTGGGCGTTATAAGCTCGACCCTTTTGGTGTTGTCGTATTAGCCGCAGTAACAGCGATTGGCGGCGGTACCATCCGCGATATTACTTTAGATACGCCAGTATTTTGGGTTGCCAATCCGATTTATCTTTATGTTATTTTATTGACTGCCGTGTTGACAATTATCATTATTCGCCGTCCTAAGCGTATTCCAAAGCGCTTTTTACTGATTGCTGATGCGTTTGGTTTAGCATTATTTGCTGTTTTAGGTACTGAGAAATCATTAAGTTTAGGCGCTCCTGTATTTGTTGCTGTTGTAATGGGCACCATCACGGGTGTTGCTGGTGGGATGATCCGTGATGTTATATGTAATGTTATTCCAATGATCTTACAAAAAGAAATTTATGCTACTGCTGCGATTTTAGGTGGCTCTTTGTATGCGTTATTTCGATACTTGGCTTGGCCAGAAAATATCGCCATTATTTCTGCAATTCTTGGCGCATTAACGCTGAGACTAGCCGCTATTTATTGGCGAGTTTCACTGCCAGCGTTTCATATTGTTGAAAAAGAAGAAAATAAATAATGCCAGCTCAGTGTTTTTCAGATATCGATAAGTTGTTTGTTTCTGTTAGATAATTAAGAGATACTAAAGGCTAGATTTTAATCACTTTATAATTTCATTAAATGACTAAACCATTATTAACACTCATCGAACTATTTTATGACTGATAAAGATAAAATCATCGAAAAACTATCTAAAAAAATAGTCATGTTAACTCAAGAAAATGAGCTCATTAAAGATGAGCATAAAAAATTAACTGAGTATTTATCTGCAGCTCTAGATAGGACTGGTTTATTTATCTGGGAGCAACATATACCTAGTGGGCAGTTAAAAATATTAGATCAAGCGTTTGGTAGCATGTGCGGTTTTGAAACCAATGAAATTGAATCAACAGTATCCTCTTGGAAAAATAACTTACATCCAGATGATAAAGAAAAAGTTATCGCTGCATTTGAAGAACATTTAGCGGGAATAACACCCTACTTTCATATGATTTACCGTATGAAACACAAGGACGGAAGTGATGTATGGGTATCTGATCGCGGCAGAGTTATTGAGTTTGATGATGATAATAACCCTTTACGTATGACAGGAACACATACTGATATTACCCAAGAAAAACTTTATGAATTAGAGTTAGCTCAATATGCTAATTTAGATCCACTCACTAATTTACTGAACAGAAAAGCCCTTGAACATAATTTTGAAGTCTACACTAACACCAGTAAATATTGTGGTGGTGCCTTATTTTTTATTGATTTAGACGATTTTAAATCAATAAATGATATTTACGGACATAAAGTGGGCGATAAATTACTGCTACATGTTACCAGTAACTTTGAAGCCTTAGCGCCAACAGACGCCTTAATTGCCCGATTCGGAGGTGATGAATTCGCGATTATTTGTAAAACAACCGATAGACTAACCCTTGAATTATTAGCGCAGTCGATATTAACAATATTAGCTAAACCCACAGAAATTGAAGGGATAAAAATATCAATTAATTTAAGTATCGGTATATGCATTTTTGAAGAAAATAATGAAAGCTTTGCCAATATCTATGAAAGAGCTGACAAAGCGATGTATTCGGTGAAACGAAAAGGCAAAAATCATTATGCCTTTTGGGACGAAGACAAAGAAAGTTAAACGTCAAGTTCCTCTGCTTAAGCCTCCATTCCCCAGCCATCGTTATAGCCATTATACTTTGCAGCAAGTTGTTCAAGTTGTGCTTCTTGCGCGACAATCGCATCGTAACAAGGTAGCATTTTTACAGTGCAATCTAAATCCCAAACATTAGGTGTTTCATCAGGATGAATGACTAATTCCATTTCAGGTGCATGTTCTGCTAAATAATCAGCCATTGCTTGAGCTTGCTCTTTTTTTTCGAACAATTGAAAAAACACGACGGGATGAATAATAGACAAATCAATACCAGCATCTTGCATTTCAGCCAAAATTTGGCCTGTTTCATCATTTGGAAAGGTCATAAAAGTTATAATCTGGGTAAAAAGTACTTCATTATAAACCGCTATTTTCTTCAACTCCACAGGAGAGTTAATTATTAATGTTTGAGTAGCTGCATAAATTATTCTGACAACTCAATTGACTCTTTTGGGGGTAGTGAGGGCACCTTACCACTGAATTAGTCTCATCTGCTGTTTTCGCTAATAAAGAGGCGCCAATGGTATTAATAGCAAAGGCACATGCTAACTCTCCAAAGGTAATGTTAATTAGCACACATTGTTTTTTTGATGAGCAGGTTAAGTTTTCTAGCAATATTTTTTGTTTGACCGAGACAAAGGTCTTACTTGTTAATTGATTCGTCTTGGCAGCAACGTTTATAAGAGAGGTTTCAATAACCTTATTAAGCTTGTGCTCATTTCTTTTTTCTTTGCTTTTTTGAGCCGCCCTTTCCTGATCAAGCTGATGTTTTAACTGCGTTGTTGCTATTTCATGTTCTTTTAATAAATACCCTAGGCCTAATAAAATAGTGATAAAAATCACTACGGCTATCAATGTTATCGTTAACCATTTAAGCATTGTTAGCTTTACTTGCATCACGAGAATGAGGATATTTATCTATCATCGCATCAATAGCCTGATAAATTTTCAATTGAACTTCTCTACTATTATCAGTTTTAACATTAATTTTCAAAGGGTAAACACTTCGCCAAACTGAACGTTTTTTTTCAGGGTCGAGTACGTCAATAATCAAACTTCCCGGTTTAGTTTGCCACTGTTTTTTGTCGGCTTGCGCTTCTCCGCCACGCAAACAAAGAGAACAATAAAGCACCCCATTATTATAGGTTAACAATTCCTTAGTGTTTTCATTAACAAGATGATAAGTAACCACAATATCAGCATCATCTAGCGTATTATAAATAAAACCATTCTTATCTAATACTTGCTCTATGGCTAATTCAATACTGTTACGCGTGGTATAACTAATATTTTGAAACTGGCCAAATTCAGAGTTACGCTTATAAAAAGCGTAGCTGCTTACCTTTGAAAAATTAAAGTTAGTTTGATATTTTGAAATGGCCGGTTGGTGTACTGTACAACCTGATAGCATGAGTGCTGGTAAGCATAGCAAGGTTATTAAAAAAATAAGCTGAAAAGATACTGGCTGGCTATTTTTAATCAAGAATAAAAGGCATAAATAATAAAAAGGATAACTTAAGCCTACCCTGCTGAAAAAAAATTACAACTATTTGCGCAAGTAATAAAATGACCGCAGAATGTTTTGTGTAAATAACTTACATCAACACAGATAAATCAACTTGGATAAAATTAATGACCTTACCGCCAAATTCAGCTGCAAAGGTTTGCGCATCTTTTTGTTTACTAAAACTTACCGGTGTTTTAATTGAGCTCACAAAAAACCATGCGTTACGGGTATTGCTACAGATAAAAACATCAAAAACATTAATAGCAAACCATTGATTTTGAGTGTCCTCACGCTATTTTTAGCTATGACTTAACATTTTTTTATTTAATTTTAATTCAGTAACCCTAAAGGGACTACTGAGACAATATGTCGCATATATTAGATCACAGTTAAACAGTTATGTAGTTCAACAAAAAAATAAAAATACAGAACAAAGAGTTAAAGAAGCGCCAGCATAAGAAAAGGTAACAACTAGCGTCGTAGAATGTCTGGAGTGGCTGTAGAGTGATAACGGTGGTGTTTCACGATAATCGAGGTTAGTTTAGGCTCAGAACTCTACTCGCAGAGAGAAAGTCGACAACTAGTATCACTATCGTATATTGATATCTGGTGTAGTATTAATGTCGCCATCTTCGCTTATAGTTGCTGCTGTACCATTTTTTAAGACAAGAACAGCAGTACTGCCACTCGATGTAAACCGAGTAAAGCGGAGTTCATAGCCATATTTAGTTAAACTCAGTGCAGCAAAACGTTGAGCTAACGTTAATTTTTTCCAATTATTATCAGATTCAAATTCACTGTCATCGAAATATTGTCGCCGTTCGATTAAATTATTTCTCTCGGGTTTATTTTCCATAGTGCGGCTCAATACTGTATTTAATATTTGGTTCAACAAAATAACAACTCGACAACTTTAATGAGTGGGATTTATCGGTTAACAACCTTAACTCGACAAATTAATAGCACAAATCATTCCAAAATTAAAATACTTTTACTTAACAATAAGCTACAGACAAGGCGTTCTATGCTTACAACTAAATTTAATGTTAGTGTAAAAAAATTGACGAATGATTATTAAGTAATTAGCTGGGTTTTATTACCGAGACAATAAATGAAAGTCATTATGGTTTTAGGTGTAAAGCACATGACTCTTTAATGAACTACAAAAAAGCCAGTAATAAATACTGGCTGATACATAGATTATAAATATGTAAGGTTATTTTACTGTTACTTTAGCAAATTTACGTTTGCCAACTTGGTAAATAGCCGTAGTCCCCGAAGCAACACGCAGCTTACTGTCGGTAATTTTTTCACCTTCAATTTTAGCCGCCCCTTGTTTAATCATTCGCATGGCGTCTGAAGTACTCGCTACTAAGCCCGCTTCTTTTAGTAGGTTAGCAATAGCGATGTCACCACTGTCATCAGTTATCTTAACTAATTTATCCTCAATTTCATCAGGCATTGCGCCTTTTTGAAAGCGATTAATAAATTCTTGATGTGCTGCTTCAGCCGCAGCATCATCATGAAAACGAGCAATTAACTCTTTGGCTAAATCGATTTTTACATCGCGAGGGTTCATTCCTTCAGCAATTTTTGTTTTATAAGCAGCAATCTCTTCCATTGGCCTAAAACTCAACAGTTCATAATATCGCCACATCAATACATCTGAAATAGACATTATTTTACCAAACATTTCTGTTGGGCTATCCGTTATACCAATATAGTTATTAAGCGACTTAGACATTTTCTGAACACCGTCTAACCCCTCTAAAAGAGGCATCATTAAGACCGTTTGCGGTCGTTGCCCCTCTGATTTTTGTAATTCGCGCCCCATTAACAAATTAAATTTCTGATCAGTGCCACCTAGCTCAACATCAGCCTCTAAGGCTACAGAATCCCAGCCCTGAACGAGAGGATACATAAACTCATGAATGGCAATAGATTGACCGCTGGTGTAACGTTTTTTGAAATCATCACGTTCCATCATACGGGCAACCGTCTGACGAGATGCCAGTTTTAACATACCAGCAGCGCCTAGCTTATCCATCCAGGTAGAGTTAAAAGCAACCGTTGTTTTAGCTGGGTCTAGAATTTTAAAAACTTGTTCTTTATAAGTTTCAGCATTTGCCAACACGTCTTCTCTTGTTAGTGCTTTACGCGTAACATTTTTACCGGTTGGATCACCTATCATGCCAGTGAAGTCGCCAATTAAGAAAATAACTTCATGGCCAAGCTGTTGAAACTGACGCAACTTATTAATTAATACCGTATGACCTAGATGCAAGTCTGGTGCTGTAGGGTCAAACCCTGCTTTAATTTTTAGTGGCTTTCCTGTTTTTAATTTTTCTAGTAATTCACTCTCTAGCAAAATTTCTTCTGCACCACGCTTAATTTCAGCAAACGCTTGGCTGACATCAGTCATCGACTTAGCTCCAAAAAATATAATCATAATTTATTACTCGATTCTACTGCAATAATGCCTTGGGTGAAAAGCCTTAAGTTAATATTTAGGGCAATTGTTCTATTTTTTAATTATTGCAGCTTGTTTTTCAAGGAAGAAGTGCCGCTGAGTCCCCGAGATCACTCACCTTTACGGCAATTAAATTTTACTCAAGGCTATTTTTTGATATAGTAAACGATAGCTATCGTATTAAGATACATGAAATTAGGTTGTAATCTGTTGAAAAACATAAAAAAATTCTATTTACAGTTGCCAAAACAGCATAGGGTAATTATTAGCTCATTCAGCATAATTGTGTTGTTGTTACTTCTTATTCCTTCAGAAAAGGCAACAGCCAGTCGTCAATCGACAGATACGTCACTGGAAATAGGTAAACGTTACGCATTAGTTTTACCTGAAGATCAAGATATCTCCTTAGACACACCTATTAGCAATATCGAACCATCAACAAATAAAGAAAGTATAGCCACGCCTATTAACAGTGACGAAGAGACACTAACTTGGAAAAAAGCAAAAGTACGCAGTGGTGACTCACTTGCCAAAGTATTTAAACGTCTTGGCTATAGCGCGAGAACAACATACGACGTTAGCTCAGCAAAAGGTGACTACAGTAAATTATTAAAAAAAATTAACGTTGGTGATGTCTTTAAAATAGGCCAAAACGCTGCAGGAGAGCTAGCAGTGCTGACCTACCCTTTATCAAAAACAGAAACCTTATATGTAAAATTAATTGATGATGGCAGTTACCAATCAAGTAAAGAAACCAAAACGGTAGAAATTAGAGAAACTATTGCCCACGGTGTTATAAAAAGTAATTTTTGGAATGCTGGTATTGAATCAGGTTTAAACGATGCACAAATAATTAACCTTGCTAATATTTTTGGTTGGGATATCGATTTTGCCTTAGATATTCGTGAAGGGGATAGTTTTCATGTTGTTTTTGAAAATCGATATGTCGATGGCGATCATATAGGTACAGGTAAGATTCTTGCCGCTGAATTTATTAATAAAGATGATCCTTTTCAAGCCATTCGCTTTACTGACGGCGAATATTATTCTCCTGATGGCAGAAGTATGCGCAAAGCTTTTTTACGTGCGCCGGTAAACTTTAGGTATATTAGTTCAAACTTCAAACCAAAGCGTTTTCATCCTATTCAAAAGCGCTGGAAGGCTCATCGTGGTACTGATTACCGTGCCAATAAAGGCACACCTGTTGTAGCCGCAGGTAATGGGAAAGTGACCCATTCAACCTATAACAAATATAATGGCAATTACGTATTTATTCAGCATGGCAATGGCATTGAGACTAAATATTTACACTTTTCAAAACGAAATGTTAAAAAAGGGCAACGGGTAAAACAAGGTGACGTTATTGGTTATGTAGGCTCAACTGGCATGTCAGAAGCATCGCATTTACATTATGAATTTTTACTTAATGGCGTACACCGTAATCCAAGAACGGTAAAATTACCTGATGCTAAACCCATTAATAAAAAATATGCTGCTGAGTTTTCGGTATTATCCAGCCAACGCTTAATTGAACTTTCTGGCTCTAGGCAAGCTTTGTTGGCGATGCAGACACATTAACCCTCTTTAGCCCAATAATAAATAGCGAGTATAAATGACAAAAGCTACGTTTTATATTGGGTTAATGTCTGGCACTAGTGCCGATGGCATTGACTTAGCCCTTGTTGACTTTACTAGTGGGAGTGCCGAACTAGTTGCTAGTTATTATCAAGCTTATGATAATGTCACTCGACAAAAAATCACTGAGCTTTATCTACCCAATCATAACGAAATAGACAGAGCCTTTTCACTTGATATTACCCTTGCCTATCAATTTAGTGAGGCAATAAACGCACTATTAGACAAAGAAAACTTAGTCGCTGCTGATATTATTGCTATTGGTAATCACGGTCAAACCATTCGACATCGCCCAACTCAAAGCTCTGCTATTGAAGCGCCTTTTACTTTACAAATAGGCTGTAATCAAACGTTAGCGGTATTAACCGGCATTAGAGTTATTGGTGACTTTAGAACAAAGGATATCGCCTTAGGTGGACAAGGTGCTCCTTTAGTCCCTGCATTTCATCAATTCTTATTACCTGCCACTGAAAAAGAAACCTTTTTAGTGAATATAGGGGGCATAGCTAATATCACTTTTTTGCCTAAAAAAAACTCGTCAAAAAGTGTATTAGGTTTTGATACCGGACCAGGGAACGCTCTTTTAGATGCATGGTGCTTTGAGCACTCAGGAAAGAGGTTTGACAATAATGGCGACTGGGGAAGGTCTGGAACGATTAACCAAACGCTATTAGTGCAGTTATTAAATGATGACTACTTTTTGTTATCAGCACCCAAAAGTACTGGCCGTGAATATTTTACCTTGCAATGGTTAGCGCGCTTTCTCGCCCCATTACAGATAAGCGCTGTCGACGTACAAGCAACCCTCACCGCCCTAACAGCTTGTTCTATAGCCGCCGACATTAAAAAAACATCAAATTCAGCCGATGTATATTTATGCGGAGGAGGAATTGACAATAATTTTTTTTATAAGCTTATAAAGCAAGAACTTAACAACTTTAATGTAAATAAGATACATTCACTAAAGCTGAATAATAACGCACTTGAAGCAATGGCATTTGCTTGGCTCGCATTCGCTTATGACAAAAAAATCTATGGAAATATCCCAGCAGTAACAGGGGCTAGAAAGTCAACAGTACTCGGCTGTGAGTTTTTTGCTTAATTCACTCTAGACCTAAGTAACTTTATCTTTATAATATAATGTCACCTGTTTAAGTAAACATACTCATTTAGCAGATTAATTGAACTAAATAATCAATTGTAAATCTAAATAACGTAGGGTTTATTTCTCAATGTCAACACAGCAATTTAGTCGAGGAGGTTCAATGGAATTTCATGATATTCATATTGGTATGAAATGCGGTAGTAAAAAAGGTAGTGGTACAGTCACCTGGATTGACGGGTCAACGCGCACTATTTATATGGCAAATACAGAAGAAAACAATAGCTTTGAAGTGGACTTCGAAGAAATTATAGAAGACCCTCAAGCACATAATAATACTGACGCCTATTATTAATCACTAAGGCAACCCATTACAGAAAATAAAAAGCCTCTTTTTTAAAGAGGCTTTTTATTCGATAATAAATATTTATTTCAAGAGGTTAATCGCCAACCTTCAAATTGGGTAAGTTAGTATTTGCAATCGTCGATAATACAAGTGAGACCATGAAAAAGAAGAATATTGTTGCACCTATCTTCGCTCGAAACACCTCATCATTGCTCTCTGAAACGTTAAAACTCCACCAAAAAACATGGTAAGCATAAATCAACACGTTGATCATAATTAAACACCGCCATTTTTTCAAATATAACGTCTAAATATTACATTTTAAATTGTGATAATTGCTGATTAAGCTCGTAAGCCAACTCAAGTAACTGTTCACTTATCTCTTTACCACGTATCGCATCTTTACTTGATTTTTCTGCAACGCCACTAATATTGACAACACTGACATTAATTTCGTCAGCCGCTAAATTTTGTTGCTGTGCTGCACTAGCAATTTGTGTGTTTAAATCATCAAGCTCTGTTATTTGCGACGTTATTTCTACTAATAAACTGGCTACATTCGTCACATCTTCTGCCTTTTCATTTGCCTTTTGACTGACATCATTCATAGAGTTAACCGCATTACTGGCATCGACTTGTAATCCCCTAATCGTTAACTGGATTTGGTCAATAGACTCTCTGGTACGCGTGGCTAATGAGCGCACTTCATCGGCAACCACTGCAAAGCCTCGCCCTTGCTCTCCGGCTCTTGCTGCTTCAATAGCTGCATTTAATGCCAATAAATTGGTTTGCTCGGCGATACTGGTTATTACTTCTAAAACACCCCCTACTTCATCAGTTTTATCGCTTAATGCAGCTATCATAGCGGTATTATCAATCACCTTATCACGCAATAAAACAATGCCATCTTTAGCATTTTTAACTAATTCCAAGCCTTGCGTTGCTTTTTCACGTACCGACAGTGAATTCTCAGCTGCGGTTTGAGTATTACCATGTACTTCACTCGCAGATGTATCTAGTTCATTAATTGCAGCGGCTACAGAGTCTGTGCCGTTCTTTTGTTCAAGAACAGCCGCACGCATTAAATTCGAGATTTCATCAACACTTTTTGCTGAATCAATTAATTTGTCTGTTGTTGATGAGATGGATAAAAAACTTGTTCTAAATTTTTGCATCATGCTATTTAATGCCACACTAACTGCCCCTAATTCATCATCATGGTATACTTTGATTTCTTGGTTCAAATCTAAATTGTGTTCTACATCGTTTATAGTTTTTCTAAGTCGTTTGAGGCGACTAAAAATCAATTTCTTTATGGTTAAACTTAATAACCAAAAGCTAACAACAGTGATAACTAACTGTAGGATCGCTGCTTGAGTTATAGAACTCATAATTTGCTGGTCAACTTTAGATAAATCATAGGTCACCTTTACCGCGCCTAATATTTCATTTTCTTTGACTTGATGACAGGTTAAACAGTTAGTACCACGGTAATCTGAACTGGCACGAATAGGCGAAATAAAACTCATCATTCGCTTACTGTCTTGTTCAAAAACATCAAACGCTTTAGTGCCGTTTATACCTTGTTGTTCAAAATCATCGACCGCTTTTTGATCAGCAAAACCATCACCAAAAATAGCCGTTAAAGCAGGCGCTCGAATAATACGTGCCTCAATAATTTCATCTTGGCTCAGTATTTTATTTTGTATTAACTGACGATTTACTATTGTGCCGGTTAACATCATAGTGTTCACAGAGTCAAAATAATTAAGTGCTAAACTTTCTAGATTGCGTTCAACAAGATCTTCACTGAGCTCTTTCTCATCATGATAAAAGAATATGACTGTGGTACTTAAAAACGCTATTGCGATAAGTACTAATGCAGCATTAATCTTTGCTGCCAATAATAGTGTAGAAAACATTGTGTTCATCAACCCGATAGTTAAAAGTCATCAAAGTGTAAATTATTATAATAATAAAACTTTGATTTACTTTATCAATCGAGCATATATTTTTATCTATTTATGATGGAAACAACTGTTTTATAACTCATCTCTTTACTTATTTATTATCTTCATAGATCGAGGGAAATTGTAGCGGTTGAATAAAGATGGAAACCGTTAAATACAATCGGAAACTGGAATTATTACGTTTAAGAGCAGTATCTGCCACAAAGCGGTCTAAATTTACGAATAAAAATCATCCGTCATAACGATCACTTTGATACGTTAGCTGACCTTTCACTAATTCGGTTTTATGACTCGTCTGTGCGCATTTCTGACATTAGCCTAATATTATTGGACTTACATTTTCTAATGAATAGCTATTTTTAAATAAACGACATTGACGGGGGCAAGCAATTTCATATTTTACAGTTTTTTACATAATCAGAACACTCTTTCAACACATAATTAAACAGTTGTTAGCTATATTGGCTGCAAGAATAAACTGCTTTATGCCAAGGGAAGTGGGAAGTATTATTTCGCTTTAGGTAAGTCAAGGAGGTTGTAGTGGCACTCAATATATTATTAACATTTGTTCTATTCTTATTAGTCGGTTGTAGCTCAGTACTAATCCAAAAGGTGTGGGTCGATGAGTTTATCGATACGGGAAGTATTACTAGCGATACTATTATGCAAGGTGGTGTCAAAATTGTAGGTAGTACTAATACTCTATATAGTAACTTAAACAGTAACGAGGTTATCGAATTAAATGAAGTTGTTAAGTCTACCTTTTTAGCTAAGCATAAACCTGAAAACTTTAAAGACTTAAATAAAGAACCACGTTTTTACTTAAATTATACAATTTTAAATAATAAGACTTCCCGCTCACAATCCGAAACAGATGAAAGTATTTGTTATAAAACCTATAGAGAAATGAAAATAAGACTTCATATTTTGGATAGAACTACTGAGGTTGCTACTTGGGGTGGAGTTATAAATAAAAAAACTTATAAAAAGAACTGTAATTCCAGATCTATCTCTGAAAATGAAAGCCTTGGAGGTTTTTTCTTTGAAACGCTTTTCTCTTCTGTTGTTGAGTCTGTTGTTGATTCTTCAATTGGAACATACCCAGAAGCTCCTAGTGTTGATTCTATCTCGAAGAAGATATTCTCTGACTTTCTAAAAAGGTTACCTGCATCGGCTCCTGCATCACAAGCGTAGTGATAATGTGGTATGCGTGCATATAATCGAGTAATCAGAGGTCTCTAAGACCTAGTCCAGCAGCATCATGCATGCTAGTCTGAACAGGGTGTTATCGATAGAAAATATAATCCAACTTGTCTAATAGGTTGTAATAGTTAATGTCTCTTTTGTGGCAAAAGTGACGGTTAATCAAATATCTCAAACTGCGTAATTTTTTAGCACTAATAAATATTAGTGCTAATTTTCCCTTGGTGCGTTTTGCTAACGCTAGCTACTGGTTGTTCTTTAGGTCACTAATTAGCCAAATATAGTCATTCAACCTTAATTATCTATACTTAGATTGTTTAGGTTATGTGCATGTTGTTTACGAATATCTAGCCAATAACACTTGATGATTACCGCTTTTCTTTCGAGGCAACAAGTACCTTTA
>NZ_JACGVZ010000027.1:0-52546 GCF_014077465.1 Colwellia sp. BRX10-4 | reverse complement strand
ATTAAAATATTAAAATTGTAATGTTGTAATCTTATGGCAACAATAATAAAGCAAGAATAATAAAGCAATATTTTCGATGATTTATTTTCTGATGATTTCAGCTTTTATTCAAATTATAGATAAATTAATTCAGGTTTTTTTATCTTTAAAATCGCGCAAAGTCTTACTGTTATTCGCTTATGTTTTTTAGTTATTTAAAGCAGAAATATACCACTAAAAATAATTTAATAATTGTCTGGTATTGAGAGAAAATTCTGGTACTCTCTTACCTCGTTTATTTGAGCAGCACAAAAAACACACAATTAATAAGATGCTGAAAACATACAGGATAAATTTTTATCCACATAAATAAAAATAATAATAAATATGTGAAAAAGGAATTTAAAACTACCTTTTCCCAATAAAAATAAGATGTTACCTATCAATTTATCGTAATAGCCATTTGGTTGTTATGATTTTTTTCGTTGTTTTCAACATACTTATCCACAATTTAAACGATCTTTTGTGACTAATTTTATAGATTAAGTGGAGAGAATGTACTGAGTATGGCATCCTTAGCCAAATTTCACTTCTAGTCACATATCATCATGACAAATTCTGCTTTATCGCCACTCATTTTAGTAGATGGTTCTTCGTACTTATTCCGTGCTTATCATGTTCCATATTTACAAGCATTATCAACAAAAGATGGTCAACCTACCGGTGCGATTACTGGCGTGTTAAACATGCTAAAAAGTCTGAAAAAAAATTATCCAAATGGCAATGTTATTGTGATATTTGATGCGAAAGGCAAGACCTTTCGTAATGACATGTATCCTGAATATAAAGCGAATCGTCCACCAATGCCCGACGATCTTCGTACTCAAATTGCACCCATCCATGAAATTGTTGCCGCTATGGGGTTACCGCTATTGGTGATTGATGGCGTCGAAGCCGATGACGTTATTGGTACCTTGGCAGAACAAGCGAGTAAAGCCGGTATCGACACCGTTATTTCAACCGGCGACAAAGACATGGCACAACTCGTTGATAAGCATGTCACGCTTATTAATACCATGACCGATGTAAAAATGGATGTTGATGGTGTTATTGAAAAGTTTGGTGTCCGCCCAGACCAAATTATTGATTACCTCGCGTTAATGGGTGATAAAGTCGATAATATTCCAGGGGTCAATAAGTGTGGTCCCAAAACCGCAGTAAAATGGTTGCTTGAGCACGAAAATTTAGAAAATGTCATGGCTAATGCTGGAAACGTAAAAGGTAAGATTGGTGAGTATTTACGTGAAGCACTTGAGTTTTTACCCCTCTCTTATGAATTAGCTACTATTAAACTTGATGTACCGCTTGAGCAAACCGCCGATCAATTACAGCCAGGCGTTGCCGATGTTGAAAAATTAACTGAGTTATACACTCGATTTGAACTACGCCGGTTATTAGCAGACTTACAAAATGGCGAATCTGCTATTGCGGGTTCACCCGGACAACAACCCTCAAGTGTTGACACGATTGTAGAAGAAACACCTGCAACAGATGATATTGAAACTGACTATCAAATTATTTTTAGTGAAGCTGAGTTTACTTCTTGGCTGACAAAATTAAAAAATACTGATCTCTTTGCCTTTGACACCGAAACAACCAGTGTCGATTATATGAAAGCTGAGTTAGTGGGCTTATCGTTTTCTGTCGAAGCTGGAACTGCCGCTTATGTGCCGCTTATGCATGATTATCCTGATGCACCCAAACAGCTCGACCGTGACTGGGTCTTGACGCAATTAAAACCACTTCTCGAAGATAAAAATCAAGCAAAAGTTGGTCAGAACTTAAAGTATGATGTTAATGTGCTTGCACGTTACGGTATTGAAATGCAAGGTATTACTTTTGATACCATGATCGAGTCTTATTGTTTAAACAGTGTTGCGACTCGCCACAATATGGACGCGTTAGCGACTAAATATTTAGGTTACAAAACGGTCAGTTTTGAGGAAGTTGCTGGCAAGGGCGCTAAAAAATTAACTTTCAACCAAATTGAAATTGAAAAAGCCGGATATTATGCCGCCGAAGATGCCGATATTACCTTGCGCTTGCACCAAGCCATTTATGCCAAGTTAGAAAAAAATAAAGATCAATTGTCAGTATTTACCGACATTGAAATGCCTTTGTTACCTATTTTAGCGCGTATGGAGCAACACGGTGTTCTAATCGATTCTGATTTGCTCAATGAACAAAGCCATGCACTTGGTATGCGCTTACAAGAATTAGAAATTCAAGCACACGATATTGCTGGACAAACGTTTAACTTATCATCACCCAAGCAACTACAAAAAATATTGTTTGAAGAGTTAAAAATCCCAGTAATTAAGAAAACGCCCAAAGGTGCACCTTCAACTGCAGAAGAAGTGTTACAAGAGCTGGCGTTAGATTACCCTTTACCGAAAGTTATTTTAGAAAACCGAGGACTGAGTAAGTTAAAATCAACTTACACTGATAAGCTTCCATTGTTAGTGTGTAAGTTAGGTCGAGTACATACCTCTTATCAACAAGCCGTTGCGGCAACAGGGCGTTTATCTTCGACCGATCCAAACCTTCAAAATATTCCAATTCGTAGTGAAGAAGGTCGAAAAATTCGCTTAGCTTTTATTGCGCCCAAAGATCATAAAATTGTCGCGATAGATTATTCTCAAATAGAATTGCGTATTATGGCGCATTTATCTGATGATCCAGGATTAGTCTCTGCCTTTTCAGAAGGGCGAGATGTGCATAAAGCAACAGCGGCTGAAATATTTGGTGTCGATTTGACCGAGGTAACCGTTGATCAACGCCGTAGCGCTAAAGCAGTAAACTTTGGTTTGATTTACGGAATGTCAGCGTTTGGTTTAGCAAAACAACTTGATGTGCCTCGCCATCGCGCGCAAGAGTATATGGATAAATATTTTGAACGTTACCCTAATGTTATGGCTTACATGGAGGACACGCGTCAGCAAGCTGCAGAGCAAGGTTTTGTGGAAACATGCTTTGGTCGTCGTTTATATTTACCTGATATTAAAGCTAAAAATGCGATGCGTAGAAAAGGTGCTGAACGTGCCGCTATTAATGCACCTATGCAAGGCACTGCCGCTGATATCATTAAAAAAGCAATGTTAGCTGTAGATGAATGGATACAAATCCAGCAAGACCCACGTATTAAAATGACAATGCAAGTACACGATGAGTTGATATTTGAAATTCATCAAGACATCGTTGATCAAACAACGGCGAAGCTTGTTGAAATTATGAATGATGCGGTAAAGTTAAAAGTCCCTCTCATTGCTGAGGCAGGTATTGGCGATAACTGGGAACAGGCGCATTAACTATACAAGCGTACTTTTTGGTGTTTTTAAAACTAAAGTGTAATTTAATTACATAATTCGCTTTACAAAAGTAGAATGATTACTCTATAATGGAGTTGTTCTTTTGTGAACACTTGTTGTAATAATTTGTATATTCAAGCTCTCCTCATAGCTTATAAGCCGATGACATTGTCATCGGTATTTTTTTGTCTAAAATTTGATAACTATGTCTTATGTAATTATATTTCAGAATATGAGTGATCGACACCACTTAATAACAGTATCACTGTCGATCATCCGTTTATGGGTATTTAAAAACAAGATTAATTTTTAGGATCAATAATAGTTTCTATCGGTTTAGGCTTAGTTCGGCCAGACTTTCTTAAGGCATCACGCAGCACGTACTCTATTTGTGCGTTTAAACTGCGTAATTCATCATCAGACCAGCGTTGCATGGCAGAAAGAATTTCTTCATTAATGCGAAGAGGATATGCTTTTTTTGCCACAATATTTCTCACTCAATTGACGATTAGTATAAGCTGCCAGTATTTACTACAGGTTGTGCCGCTTCGTCGCTACATAGAACAACTAATAAGTTACTCACCATAGCGGCTTTTCTTTCTGCATCAAGTTCTACAATTTGACGCTCTTCTAATTTTGTTAATGCCATTTCTACCATACCGACAGCACCTTCGACTATGGTTCTACGTGCGGCAATAATTGCCATGGCTTGCTGGCGTCTTAGCATAGCGTTGGCAATTTCTGGCGCGTAGGCTAAATGACTAATACGAGATTCAATCACAGTGACTCCAGCTTTTTCTAACCGGTCTTGCACTTCAATTTTTAATGCGGCTGAAATTTGAGTAGGATCGCTGCGTAAAGAAATATCGTCATCCTCGTGATGATCGTACGCATAACTTGTGGCTAAATTACGTAATGCGGATTCACTTTGAATTGAGACAAAATCCTCATAATCATCAACCTGGAAAACGGCCTCAGCGGTATCTGTTACTTCCCAGACAATAACCGCCGCAATCTCAATGGGGTTACCATTTTTGTCATTAACTTTTAGTTTACTACTTTCGAAATTTTTAACCCGTAAAGAGACGCGCATTTTTGTGTAAAAAGGGTTAGCCCAGCGTAGGCCTGAATCATGAACGGTACCCGTGTACTTACCAAACAATTGCATTACCCGAGCTTCTTTGGGATTGACCATAAAAAAACCAAACCAGCAAATAAAAATAGCAAGGGTGACCAATAAACTAATAATGGTAAGTGTGACATTGTTATTTATTATGTTATTAATTAACAAGGTGAAAGTTCCAATCTGTAATGTCAATAAAACAAAAATAAACATAATGCCATTGGGGGCTTTGATTTCTTTTTCCGTAATCATATTATTCTCAGTAAGATTTCAATAAGTGATATCATTATGATATCACTTATTGTTTGTTGCAAGTATTTAGCAGAGCAACATTCATTAAATAAGATATTTATAAACGTTTAGGTGTCAGTAAAAGGCTAAAGTTATTAGACGTTTGATGATTTCGATCAATTTTGTCGAGTTCAGGCTTAGCTATAATTTTTCCTTCATTATTCAATAGGAAAATACAATGGGATGATGCAGAGGCGGTGGCGGCGAAGGTCATCAACCAGTGAAAACTGAAACACAAGAACAGCAAGAACAAGAGAAAAAACAAAAAGAGTAGCTAATATTTTTCCTGTATTCATTGAGACAACAGCCGTTGTCTTTTTTGTTTTAAATTTAAAGGTTAACAAATAAGTAACAAAGTATTACAAAACAGAAATATCATTGGCAAAGCAAGTGAGCAAATCATATATTAGAGCTAGATACTGGCGCAGAAGTTGAGCGCGAGAAAATATATTTATATAGATAATAAAGCCACCAAGGAGCATAAATTGAAAAAATGGAGCATCCCATTGCTATTAACTTGTTTAGCAGCATGTGAACAAACTGCGCCAACCACCACCATGGTTGAAGTAACATTACCAGCAGGTGTAAGTTTTGTTGAGCAAGTAACCACAGAAGCGGGTAAAACTGTTATTCCTTATCAAAAATATACCTTAAGTAATGGTTTGACGGTTATTCTTCATAAAGATGCTTCTGATCCCTTAGTTCATGTTGACATGACTTATCACGTTGGCTCTGCTCGCGAAGAGTTGGGTAAGTCAGGTTTTGCTCATTTTTTCGAACATATGATGTTTCAAGGTTCTGAAAACGTAGCTGACGAACAGCATTTTAAATTAATAACTGAAGCTGGTGGTACCTTAAATGGAACCACTAACGGTGACCGAACTAATTATTTTCAAACAGTTCCAGCTAACCAACTAGAAAAAATGTTGTGGTTAGAGTCAGACCGTATGGGCTTTTTGGTAGATGCGGTAACGCAAGAAAAATTTGAAGTACAACGTGAAACGGTAAAAAATGAAAGAGGACAAAGTTATGATAATCGTCCTTACGGTTTATTAGGAGAGAGAGTTGCCGAAGCGTTATATCCGGCAGGGCACCCTTACTCATGGCAAACCATCGGTTACTTAGAGGATCTAGATCGTGTAAATGTTAACGACTTAAAAGCATTTTTCTTAAAATGGTATGGTCCAAATAACGCAACCTTAACCATAGGTGGTGATATTGACGCTAAAGAAACGTTAGCCTTAGTGGAACAGTATTTTGGGTCTATCCCACGCGGACCTAAAATCGCGATGCCTGAGAAACCTACATTCACCATAAATGAAGACCGTTATATTTCCATGGAAGATAATGTTCATTTACCTTTAGTGTATATGTCTTATCCGACCGTTTCTGTTCGCCATGCAGATGAAGCCCCACTTGACGTTTTATCCAGTATTTTAGGTGGCGGTAAAACATCTTTGCTTTATAAAAACTTAGTGAAAAATCAATTAGCGGTTCAAGCTTCAGTGGGGCATCCCTGTGCAGAACTAGCTTGTACCTTCACTTTATTAGCGTTACCACACCCGGCTTCAGGAAAAACATTAGCAGATATAGAAAAAGTGATCCGCGATAGCTTAGTTGAATTTGAAGAGCGTGGCGTACAAGACGACGATCTAGCGAAAGTTAAAGCGAGTATGGAAGCAAGCTTTATCTTTGGTTTACAAAGTGTTTCAGGCAAAGTGAGTACACTTGCGGCTAATCAAACATTTAAGGGCGATCCAAATTACATTGAAAAAGATATCGCACGTTATGCCAATGTTACTAAGGCTGATGTTATGCGAGTCTTTAAAAAGTATATTAAAGACCAACATGCGGTGATCATGAGCATAGTGCCTAAAGGCAAACTTGATCTAATCGCAGCACAAGATAATTTTATTCCTGCACCGCGTAGTAAAGGTCAAACATCTGAAACCTCAGCAGAGAGTTTAGTGGTTCGTAAAGCAAAAGATAATTTTGATCGCAGTAAAATGCCAATCTCAGCTGCTAATAAATCAGTAGCTGTGCCACAGATGTGGAACAAAACGTTAGCCAATGGTATTAAAGTGCTGGGTACGCAAAGCATTGAAACCCCAACAACATCATTATTGTTAAAAATCCCTGCGGGTCATTATTACTCAGACAAAGATAAGGCAGGCATTGTTTCGTTACTTGCTAGTGCATTAAATGAATCGACCACCAAACGTAGTGCTGAAGAAATGAGTAATGAATTACAAAAATTAGGTAGCTCAATCGCTATTTATGCGGGTAATCAATACTTGAATGTTAATGTCAGTACACTAACTAAAAACCTTGATGCGACAATGGCACTGGTTAATGAAAAATTAATGCACCCAGCATTCATTGAAGCGGAATTTTCACGTAACAAAAGTAATGCTATTCAGGGCGCAATTAATAGCAAGAAAGATGCTGGTTATTTAGCCTCAACAGCTTATCGTCAATTATTGCAAGCTGACAACATTGCAGCAACTTCAAGCCAAGGTACCGAGCAAAGCCTCAATAATATTATCTTAGCAGATGTTAAAACCTTCTACGAACAGCAAGTAAAACCCAGTGATAGTCAGTTAATCGTCGTATCAGATTTGAAAGAAAAAACGCTAATTAAATCACTTAACGTCTTTTCTAGCTGGCAAGGTAAAGGATCAAGCTTAGTGTTAACACTGGCTAAACCTGAGACAAAAGCGGGTGTTATTTATTTAGTGAATAAAGAGGGTGCCGCACAATCCGCGATTCGCATTGGTAAACGCTCTATGACGCAAGATATAACCGGCGAGTATTACAAGTCTTATTTAATGAACTTTACCTTAGGTGGCGCATTTAATAGTCGTATAAACCTAAACCTTCGTGAAGATAAAGGTTATACCTACGGCGCACGTTCTGGTTTTAGTGCTGACAAATTCTCTGGTACATTTACCGCCTCTGCTGAAGTTCGTGCCGATGTTACCGATAAGTCAATTATTGAGTTTGTAAACGAAATAAAAGGCTACAGCGAACAAGGTATCACTGCAGAAGAATTAAGCTTTATGCGTAATTCAATTAATCAAAGAGATGCGTTAAAATATGAAACACCATGGGCAAAATTAGGTTTCTTAGCGCAAATCTTAGAATACGATTTAAAGCCAAGTTTTGTGCAAGAGCGTGCAGAGATTGTTGAAACAATCAGTGCAGAAGAAATAAATGCGCTTGCAAAGAAACACTTAAATTTAGCGGAAATGTTAATGGTAGTTGTTGGTGATGCTAAAACATTAAAACCCCAACTAAAAGCATTGGGTTATGAAGTGATTGATTACGAAATCTAATCTTACTTGTTGCTCTTTGAGTAATTGATATAAAGCCTTAACGATAAACGTTAAGGCTTTTTTATGCTCAGGATGAACGGTCATGACAGCTCTTAGGCATTCATGCGTTCGCTGCATTAGTGCTTATTGCACGTCATTTATTCTAGATAAATCATAGCTCTACATCGATTTGGGTAATGTAATGTAGACAATGTCAAGGTGCTACGGATAGCAAAGAGCGACGATGTTTTATTAAACCTGTTATCTTTATTATTGCTGAGTATGGTCAGTTCAGCTTAATCCTGTCACAATAAATATTCTGCTTACGAGTGTTTAAAAAATATGAAACGAAGTAACTATATTACCCGCGCAGGCTGGGATCGCTTAGATAAGGAACTAAAATACTTATGGAAGGAAGAGCGTCCTCTTATCACTAAATCTGTCTCAGAAGCTGCTGCGCAGGGCGATCGAAGTGAAAATGCAGAATACATCTATGGTAAAAGGCGTTTGCGTGAAATTGACCGACGCGTAAGGTTTTTAGTTAAGCGAACCGAGGACTTAACGATTGTCTATTATGATGCTAAGCAAGAAGGTAAAGTTTATTTTGGTGCTTGGGTCTCGTTAATTAATGAAGACGACAAAGAACTCACCTATCGAGTGGTGGGGCCTGATGAATGGGACGTTAAAAAAGGGGAGATAAGTCTTGATTCACCAATGGCAAGGGCATTAATAGGTAAGTGTGTTGATGACGAGGTCGTAGTACAGACACCCGAAGGTGAGCGTGTTTTTGATATTTTAAAAATTTGGTATAAATAAACAGCACACAAGAGTACTAAGGTTTATCGTGCTTTAAACATCGATTGCTCTATTTCCCTTTATTAAAATACCAGGGTGTCTCAACTTCCCATTTTTTTATGTAATATCCCTTCAAAATCAGTATATTTTGTTGATATTTTTGATCTTATCATTTTATTAATTAAAATATAAAAACAACAAATTCATACAAAAGGATTTATCTATACAAGACAAAAGCAATCGATTATTAATGAAGAAGTTAATTTTGAAAACGGTGTAGAACTAATTTCAACAACCAATAAAAAGGGTGTCATTACTTACGCGAACCCAGACTTTTGTAAAATTGCCGGCTACTCCCTTGATGAACTCGTTGGACAAATCATAGCATTGTAAGGCATCCAGACATGCCTAAGCCTGCCTTTAAAGATCTATGGACTAATTTAGAATCGGGCTTACCTTGGCGAGGTGTTGTTAAGAATCGCTGCAAAGATGGCCGTTATTAATGGGTTGATGCTTTTATTACCCCTATTTTTAGTCAGGTCAGCTAGTTGGTTTTCAATCAGTAAGAACACGCTTAGAAGAGAAAACTAAAAGTAATGCCATATTATCTTATCAAGCACTACAAGCGGGCAAGTCTTTAAATAAGTGGTACGAAAATGCCAGTATTAAAAATGCAGCCTACTTTGGCGCAAGTATAACAACATTGTTCAGCGCTCTTTATTATCCATACATGATGTTTTTATTACTTTTACTACCCTTTATAATTTATAAAAATGAAATTATCAATACGCCTAAATATTTTAAAAAACTCAGCAGAGACTATGACAGTCTTTCACGGTTAATTTATTGTGGAAGTAAACCTCAAGGTATTGCCGATTTTCATTTGAAAATGGCTGAAGGTAAAATTAAAACAATTTTAGGTCGTATTACCGACAGTAGTGATTTACTCAGTGCAGGCGTGAGTACGCTTGAGCAAGCGGCGAGAATAGCTAAAGAAGGTGTTGAACAAGAAACGGCTGAATTACACCAAGTCGCGACAGCTGTTGAAGAAATGGTTGCAACAATCGATGAGGTTGCCCAGAACACCACATTTACTTCACAAAAAGTTAATCAAGCCCATTCAGATTGTGAAATTGCCACAAAAGCCATGCACACCACCACGGAAAAAGTCAATATATTGGCTGAAGAAGTCGCAAACTCAGTGTCTTTGGCAACAGAGCTCGCCAGTGAGGTTGAAAATTTGGCAGCATAATGCATGTAATACAAGGCATTGCTGATCAAACTAATTTATTAGCACTTAATGGGTAATCGAAGCCGCACGCGCAGGAGAACATGGTCGAGGATTTTCCGTGGTGGCCGATGAAGTTAGGGCGCTATCAAGCAGAACCCATGCGGCAACAGAGCAAATACAAAGCCCAATATCAGAAATGCAAAATACACTTTTATCATGGGTGCAAACTATGACAAAAGGCAAAGAGTCTGCGGACAGTTGTGTGGAAAAAGTAACAGAAGCTCATGATGTTGTTGATAAGGTATATTCATTGATCACTGATATTTCTGATTTAGCCATACAAATATCGACAGCATCAGAAGAGCAAAGTATGGTTTCTCAGGAAATTAGCCGCAATATTATTAACATCAGTGATGCTTCTCAAAATAATCTTCAACAAACAAATACGGTTGAACGTGAGACGGTTAACATTAAAAAAAAGCCAATGCGCTTAGCGCTTTAGGGCAAGGGTTTAATGGCTAAGGTAATGTTTAATCATTATTAAATAAAAATAAGATAGCGCCACTTTATTATTAAAAAGGTCTGGTAACGAGCCTTTGAAACGTAGTCCATTATTAAAGGCAGATAATTTTTATAGTTTACATTAGCAGCCTATATACCAGGATTGTCGCTTCTATTGTAAAAATGCCGCTTAAAAAATGAATTTTTAGCGGCATTAATTTCAGTAGAATCAACAGATATAAATCAGTGGTTGGTATTAATAAACTAGTGGTGATGGTCAATATTAATTTTATGCCACGCTAGATAGTCACCTTTAGTCATAGGCTTGGCAATTAGATAACCTTGAATTGAATCAATATGTAGCGTTTTGAGTAACTCGTGCTGCTCTAACGCTTCTACTCCCTCAGCAACCACGGTTATGTTAAGGCTTTTAGCTAAGGTTATTATCGTATTAACGATACTAAAGCCGGTGCCATTATCTAAGATTTTATCGATAAAGCTTTTATCAATTTTAAGTTCATTGACCGGGAAAGCACTTAAGTGTGTTAAACAAGAGTAGCCAGTACCAAAGTCATCTATGGAGAAGGTAAAGCCTTTTGCTTTAATTTCTTGCATTTGTTGAATGGTATTATCAATATCTCCAGCCAACATCGACTCAGTAATCTCTAACTTAATCTGTGATGGTCGTATATCGAAGTCAGCTATGGCATTAAGTAACTCAGTTTTTAAAGTAGATGAGTTAAATTGGCAATGACTTATATTGATTGAAACACTGAACAACTCGTCAATAATATTATCGGTACGCAGTTGCGTAATTAATATACAAATATCACGTAAAACAATGTTTTGTAATTTTTGAATAAGCCCATATTGTTCAGCAATAGGTATAAAATCATTGGGTGCGACCAGACCTTTACTGGGATGATTCCATCGAATAAGCGCCTCTGCTCCAATGACTTTACCCAAGGTATTTACTTGCGGCTGAAAATAGGCACAAAACTCTTCATTAGCGATTGCTCTAACAAGATCAGTTTCGAGTTCAGCCTGCTTTTCTAGTAAGGTTTGTAATTCGGGGTCATAGAAGTTATAACTATTACCTTTTTTCATTTTTGCGCGATACATAGCGGTATCTGCAAACTTCAAGATGTTATCTACTAATAAGTTACCATTGTTAACTAGGCTAATACCGATACTGCAACTGACCTGAAATGCTAATTCACCTAACTCAAATTTTTCATCAAATACGCTGTGTAATTTTTGAGCGATCTTTTCAGATTCTATAATGGCCTGCTCATTACTTTCACCAACATATTCCAATAAAAGAATAAATTCATCGCCACCCACTCTGGCTAAAGTATCTGATGCCCTTATAGCAGCGCTAAGTCTTGTTGATAATTCGACTAAAATTTGATCTCCAGCGCTATGTCCTAGTGAGTCATTAATTCTTTTAAAGTTATCCAGATCCAAAAATAATAAAGCGCCAGTTTTGCCAGAACGTTTTATTCTTTCAATGCACATTGTCAATCTTTCGTTGAGCATTCGTCTATTAGGAAGGTTGGTTAATGGATCAAAAAAAGCCAATTTCTCAATCGCCTTTTCTGCCTCTTTACGCACTGTTATATCTCTAGCTATCCAGACGATATGCCTTTTATTAGGAAAGTTTGGCTGATAATGGTCAAGGGGGGCTGTTCTTCCCTCGAAAGTCATATTACCTTTTAGAACGTCAAGCTGATATTCAAAAATTTGCACTTCATTAGTGGCTAAGGTCTTTTCAATGACCGACATGATTGGCTGTGCATCTTCTTTAGGTAAAGCGTCATTTACATTTTTGTTAATAAGTTTGTTAATTGAACCATATAACAATTCATCAGCTGAGCCATAAATATCGGTATATACGCCATCTTCACTCAATATTAAGGCTAAATCAGGCATAACCTGAGTAAAAGCTTGGAATTTTTGGTTACTTTTTTGTAGATCAGCAATCAGTTGCTTGGCGTTAAGTGATTCAACGTTTTTTTCTAAAGCGATGCTTGAAAAATGCACGAAATAGTCGATTAACTCTAAATCTTTATCCGTTGGAGATTTAGGAGAGCTATGGTAAATGGCAAGAGAACCAAGAGTTTTGGACTTTGTTGAAATAATGGGGGTTGACCAACACGATTTAAGATCAAAGCTCAATGCGAGTGCTTTAAAGTCTTGCCATAACGGGGATATTGCGATGTCTTCAACAATGACTCGAGACTTTCTAAATGCTGCAGTCCCACAAGAACCTACTTTTGGGCCAATGCGTACGCCATTAATAGCCTGACAATACTTATCATCAATATTTGGCGCAGCGCAGTGAAAAAGTTGTTCGTCTTTTAACGATAATATTGAGCACTTCGCTGACTTGTCATCGATAAGCTCTTCTATAGATAAACAAATATCATTTAGTACATCATTTAAAGACCGACCTAAGGCAATTTTAGATAAGATATCTTGTTGATGAGATAATAGTTTTTTTAATCTAGCTATGTCCATATCTCACCAAGATTATTTATTACATTACGGGTTAATTTATAGCAAAACATTTTCAAGGTCAAAGCGATCCCCCCCTTTTAAGTAAGTTTTAATTAATTATCTGGCTTTTCACTGGCGTTTGGCAAATATCTAACACGGGTGGTGGTTTTTTGTAGAAAAATGCATTTTCTCGTTTTTTTTGTTTTTCTATCATTTGACTAAAAGCGGGGTGCTCGGTATCTTTTACGGCTAATAAAATTTGTTGTTCCTTGGGCACGTCATTCATCATTCTCATGCTTGTCATGATGGTATAATCTTTTTCAGCAACAGGCTTATCACCTTCAATAACTGATGTTCTAGTAATGGCTTGTACGTGATTCATGCCATAAACCACACGACCAAAGATAGTCATGATTCGATCTAAATAGCGAGTGGCTTGACCATTAACAATATAAAAATGACTGGTGCCGGAGTCGGCGTCATTACCCCTAGCCATTGCAATGACACCTGGGCAGTGCGTTAACCAGGCTTTTTTTCACTCGGGTTATGAGCTAATGAAAATCCGTCTTTAAAACCTGTTTTTTCAGCGAATAAATCATTGTTTTGAATTTTAGTGAACTGCCAGTTTTCATCGGTAGTAAAGTCACCTTCCATGATTAATGTTGGTACTAACTTATCTTGACGACTGCCATCTTCAGGACCTCCTTGCGCAACAAAACCGTCGATCACTCGATAGAACTTATTACCATCATAATGACCTGATTGGGTCAGTTTTATAAATTGTTCGACATGCTTAGGCGAAAACTGTGGTGCCAGTTCTATAACAACTTTTCCGTGTGGTAGTGTCAATAATACGGTTCTCGCAACATCTAAAGCTCGCCATTCATCAGCTACTTTTGATGTTTGTGCCGCAGCGCTAAAAATAGTCAGTAATGTACTCATGACTAAAATAAGTTTGATTTTCATGACGTTTCCTTAATCTTTATTGTTTACCCGTGACTATACAGTAAAAAAGTTGGCGCAAAACCCTGTAATTGTTAATATAACACGATAGAAACCAACACTAATTTTGAGGTACTCAGTGAATAAAAGCTTTATGACTAATATTATCGCCTTGCTTGCTACGTTAGCGGGTTATTTTTTCGAGCAGTCTTTACTCTTTACCATAGGCTTATTCGCCTTGTCGGGAGCATTTACTAATTGGATTGCGATACATATGCTTTTTGAAAAAGTCCCCTTTTTATATGGCTCTGGTGTTATTCCTGCGCGCTTTGAAGATTTTAAAAAAGCAATAAAAGAGCTGATGATGGAACAGTTTTTCACTGAAGAAAATATTGACCGATTTTTATCGGGTGGTTCAGGGGGGTTAGTGTCTTTAGACTTAACGCCCGTCATTGAAAAATTAGACTTGAATCCTGCTTTTGATGACTTAGTTGATGTTATTGAAAAGTCATCGTTTGGTGGCATGTTAGCGATGGTCGGAGGCAGTGAAGCATTACAGCCGTTACGAGAACCGTTTATTGAAAAAATGAAAGTCACCGTTGGGAAAATTTCACAAAGTGAAGAATTTAACAATATCCTCAAGGATGAGTTAGAGCAGCCGAGTGTTATGGCGGATATGCGTGATAAAGTCAGTGAAATTATTGATCAAAGGTTAAATGAACTAACACCACAACTGGTCAAGGAAATTATCCAAGCGATGATCCGCAAACACTTAGGTTGGTTGGTTGTTTGGGGAGGTGTATTCGGTGGTATTATTGGCTTTATCGCCGCCGTTACTAATAATTTCTAAGATTTTATCAGCGACTATTTCGCAACAAACGTTGGATATAATTTGTTGCGAAACTTGTCATTACAGATAACAAGGTTATCCTTGTTATTCCTTAGTCCCTTTTGTGCTATTAATTCCTGCAATTTTTTAGTTTAAACGCTTTAAATTTAACCTTATTGGGGCTATGCTTGCGCTCTAAACACAGGGATTTATCTCTCTTGTTGAGCGAAATCGCCCAATTAAGAACATCCCGTCATTGAATAAGGTAACCGGAGACATGTTTGGTAGCTTAAAGGCTTTGCCAGCCGATCCTATTTTAGGCTTGTTGGCTAAATATCGTGAAGATTCAAACCCACATAAAATTGATTTGGGTGTGGGCGTTTATAAAAATGAAGCAGGTCATACAGCGATTTTAGACTGTGTGAAAGCAGCGGAAAAATATCGTAACGATCACGAAGATACCAAAGTTTACATTGGTCCTACCGGCTCACCTGTATTCAATGAAGAGATGAGCAAATTAATTTTCGGTCACCATAAAGTGCTGCTCGAAAATAGAGCTCGTACGGTTTCTACTCCCGGTGGAACTGGGGCATTACGTGTTGCGGCTGAATTTATTAAGTCTTGCAAAGCGGGCGCCACTATTTGGGTGAGTAACCCAACATGGGCAAATCATACCGGTTTGTTTGAAGCCGCTGGTTTAACCGTTAAAACCTATCCGTATTACGACCACGAAAACAAAACGCTTGATTTTGATGGCATGTTAGCGGCATTAAAAGAAGTCAGCAGCGATGATGCTGTGTTGTTACATGCGTGTTGTCATAATCCCAGTGGTATGGATTTAAACAATGAGCAGTGGCAACAAGTTGTTGAAGTGGCTAAAGACATTGGTTTTTTACCCCTTATCGATATGGCATACCAAGGTTTTGGTGTTGGTTTAGACGAAGATGCCTATGGTTTGCGTTTAATGGCTGAACACGCGAAAGAAATGATTGTTTGTAGTTCATGTTCGAAAAACTTTGGTTTATACCGCGAACGTATTGGCGCTTGTACTATTATTGGCGAAACATCTGCCGCAGTTGATGTTGCACAGTCCGTATTACTTTATGTGATCCGTGTTATTTATTCTATGCCACCAGCGCATGGTGCCGCATTGGTTGAAACAATCTTAAGTTCTGATGAACTACGTACCCAGTGGCATGTAGAATTAAAAGAAATGCGAGACCGTATTAATGGTAACCGTCAACTCTTGGTTGATAAGTTAGTCGAAAACGGTGTCACTCGTGATTTCAGCTTTATTACCCGTCAAATGGGAATGTTTTCATTCTTAGGTATAACCCCTGAGCAAGTGCAACAGTTACAAGATGAATATAGTATTTATATGGTCGGTTCAAGCCGTATGAGTATTGCGGGTATTGCGAATAGTAATGTTGATTACTTAGCAAAATCTATCGCGAAAGTTCTTTAAGCGCTAAGATTAGTTAACCACTTTAACGCTTAAAAAAGAATTAAAGCCAAAACATCTCGGTGTTTTGGCTTTATTGTTTTTTGGTTATCTAGCCAATTGATAATGCGAGTAAGCGGCTATCTTTAGAGGTAAAAATTTCCATCCTCATTCAGTGATATTTTTTCAACCCGAGTAACCGCATTGATGTTTAAGGGGCCATATATATGTGGGTATAAGCCACCACTTGCAGGTTCCCACTTTATTTCTGGTATAACTAACTCTTTATCAACAATCAAAATAAGTGGCTGCTCTTTGTCTTTATAATATTTATTGGCAAGACGGTTTAATTGACTTTTTGGTGTCGCATGAATAAAGCCTTCGCTGGTTAACGAATCACGCGTTAGCTTACCTGCACTTAGTGCTTGTTGATATTCAGCATTTGATGAGAGTAAATAGATAGCCGGATCATCGAGTCCTGCATACATGCGAATAAAAATATTTGTGAGTATTTGTTGCTCATCTTTTTGGTAAAGGTAGTCAACACGAAATATCCCTTTAATATTATTATTTTCAATAGACTGACTTACAACGCTTATTTCTGCTCGAGCAGTCCAATCAGTACCTGTTAACCATAGAGGAACATTGTCAGCAAGATGCTGATGACCTTTTCTTTCAAAGGGATAGGTTTTTCCACGCACTAACTCTACGTAATCATCTGAACGGAGAATTGAATTATTTGCTATTTTAAAGCCCATGGGTTTTCCTGTGTTAAATTGTTATTAGCGATAAAGCTATTAATTGTCTATGTTACCGATAAGTGCACATGCTTTAAATGGTAAACAACAAAGAATATATTTGTTGTCTTATCACTATTCGCAATCAATATGTATTTTGCTGAGTTTTGAATGGTAACGTCTAGATGTAAAATTATGCTACATTAACGGCGTAAATTTTTAGGGAAATAAAAAATGACTGAACAAACCAATTTCAAACATATGCAACTGGCCACCTTACACGAGAGTTTAACTGATAAAACTCATGTCATTGTTGATATTCGTGACGCGGCTTCTTTTCAAGCAAATCATATTCCTGGTGCTATTCATTTGAGCAATGAAAACTTTGCCGACTTCATTCGTGAAGCCGACTTAGATGCCCCCGTTGTTGTTTGCTGTTATCACGGTATTTCTAGCCAACAAGCGGCACAGTTTCTTATTAGCCAAGACTTCAGTGATGTTTATTCACTCGATGGCGGCTTTACTGATTGGCAATTACGTTTTCCACAAGATATAGAACACTAAATAGTTGAGCATAATGTCGGAATATAATTCAGCGGATGAGCTAAGTCCGTTAGTACAAGTTAAACAACATAACATTGCCTTGTTGTTTGCGAATTATTTAACCAGTTTAGATATCGATGCTAAAGTTCAAAAGGATGACAGCGACTATGTTATTTATTGTGCAAGCCATAAAATAGACCAAGCAAAAGAAATTTTTGCTGAATTTATTGCCGATCCTTACCAAGAAAAATATCAACAAGCTGCATGGCAAAGCGGACAAGTTTCACAAGTTCAAGATAACTCTCCGTCATTAATAACAAGCTTTAAACAGCAATTTTTAGCTCATGCCGGTGTGGTAACCTTAACTGTTTTTGCTTTGTGCTGGTTAGTTTTTATCGCGAGCTTGTTGGGTTTCGCTCGACCGACTTTTGAATTATTACATTTCTATCCTAAGTTAACGATCGAGGCCTTTTTTGATTCTCCATTACGTCTTTTAGGGCCCGCACTGTTTCATTTTTCATGGTTACATATTGTCTTTAATACTATGTGGTGGTGGCAATTAGGTGGCAGTGTTGAACGGACTTTAGGGAAGGGGGCGTTAATTAATTTATTTTTGATCACCGCACTGGTCTCTAATCTCGGGCAGTTTATGGTTTCAGGTCCTAACTTTGGCGGCCTGTCTGGTGTGGTTTATGGCTTAGTGGGTTATGTTTGGTGGTATGGCTGGCTAGCACCTGAAAAAGGTTTAATGATCTCTAAGCCCATTATTGGCTTTTTACTGTTTTGGCTTTTACTGGGCTACGCTGATGTTTTACCGGTTAATATGGCAAATACTGCGCACTTATTAGGACTAGTCAGTGGCTGTTTGTTAGCAGCAGTCAACGTTTTGTTGATGAAAAGGCATTAGTTCTGTATCAAAAGGGCTAGGTTCTGGTCTAGGCTAATGTTTTGCCGGTTAATATGATGGCAAATACTGCGCGCTTATTCAGCGGTTGTTTGTTAGCGGCAGTCAACGTGTTATTGATGAAAAAGCATTGGTTCTGTATTAACAGGGCTAGGTTCTGGTCTAGGCTAACGTTTGCCGGTTAATATGATGGAAAATACTGCGCGCTTATTCAGATTAGGCTTAGTCAGCGGCTGTTTGTTAGCGGCAGTCAACGCGTTATTGATGAAAAAGCATTAGTTCTGTATTAACAGGGCTAGGTTCTGGTCTAGGCTAATGTTTTGCCGGTTAATATGATGGCAAATACTGCGTGCTTATTCGGGTTAGGCTTAGTCAGCGGTTGTTTGTTAGCGGCAGTCAACGTGTTATTGATGAAAAGGCATTAGTTCTTTATTAAAAAACCGTAGGTTGAGTTTTACCAACCTACGGGTATCTTTTAATTTACTGTTAGTTGTCTAACCACTGTGTAAATAACAATTTTTTAATTAGCGGTTGACCTGTTTCTTGTGTCAAAAGACTCTTCACTTTTTCTTCACATAAACGCTGGATTTCGTGGCGACCATTAATCGATTTTACTTTTGCTTCAGGTTGCTGACCAATAATAGCAATAATAGCATCGCGTAATAACGGTGCATGATGCTCAACCGCTTCATAATTTGCCGAATCTTCAATCATCAATTCAACGGTGAGACGAACATAGCCAAGTTTCTTTTTTACCGCTACATAGTTAGTGATAATAGCGGGTTCAAAACCAAAGTAAGCATAGTCTGCCGCTTTCACTGAAGATAAAGGAAAAGAGAACGACAATAATGTCGCTAATATTAATAAGGTGTTTTTCATTTTGCCGCTCTATTTAACTGGAGAATCGAAAAGACTATCGACTATATTACAATGAATCATTAGCTTTTATTAGCAAATTTGTTCGCTTTATTTATTTTTATAACGCTAAGCGCTAAAAACCCCTCAAGTATAACCCATTTGATAGGCTAATTTATTCCGTGTGGCTTATTGATGCTAGCTCGGCTTCCTTAGAAATCACTACTTGAATTGGGTCGGCTGCGAGTACCAAATTACCAGCGGCATAAATTAAACAATACTGATATGATATGCAGGTTATTGTTTAATAAAATAGTTATTAATTAGTTGTTATGACCCAGTCGCATCCATTATTTCCCATTACTATCGATACAACATGGCAGTCTCCTTTAGGAGTATCGCTTAGTGAAACGCTATTAAGTTGGTTACTCGACCCAAGCTCGTTAACTGCTCGTTTAAGCCAATGTTGCCAACATTTTCGTGTTGAAGTCTTAGGGCAAAAAATTCAGCCTTGCACAAGAGAAGAAGCAACGGCAGACATTAATGTAGGAGAACAAGTGTTAGTGCGTGAGGTGATATTATATTGTGACAATGTGCCACAAGTCTTTGCCCGCAGCTTACTGCCTTTAAAAAGCTTAACCGGTGAAGAGCAGCAGTTAGCACACTTAGGTAACCAATCGTTAGGACAGGTGCTGTTTAGCAAAAAAAAGTTAACCCGTAAATGCATTGAAATCTCGTCTTTTTCTCCAACCACTACCGTATCAGCACTAGCCCGACATCTTAAATTACCGGTTAAAACTGAGCTCTGGGGACGGCGTTCAACGTTTATGCTGCATGATAAACCTTTATTAGTTGCTGAAATATTTTTACCAAATGCCTTTGCTTATCAAACTAATCAATTATGAGATATAGAAAAAAAATAAAAAATCTTCAGGATAATATATGACAAATTCTATTGCAGATAAGTGGCAAGGCATTGTAACAATTACTCGCGCCGACAAGCCGATCGGTACCTACTTGCTATTATGGCCAACATATTGGGCGTTATGGATAGCGGGCGATGGTTTTCCACCCTTACATTGGCTAACTGTATTTACCTTAGGTGTTTTTGTTATGCGCAGCGCAGGTTGTGTTATTAATGACTGGGCAGATCGTAAAGTAGACGGACAAGTAAAGCGAACCCAGCATAGGCCATTAGTTACCGGTATTTTAACACCAAACGATGCATTATCGTTATTTGGTTTGTTGATTGGCATTGCGCTCGGCTTAGTTTTAACCTTAAGTTGGTTCACCATTCAATTGTCAGTGGTTGCGGTGTTACTGGCAGCAAGTTACCCTTTTATGAAACGCTATACCCAGTTACCCCAAGTGGTATTAGGTGCAGCGTTTAGTTGGGGGATGATTATGGCGTTTGCCGAAGGTATGGGTGAAATCCCCACAGTTGCTTGGCTACTCTTTAGCGCTAACTTATTATGGACGGTAGCTTACGATACTATGTATGCGATGGTTGACCGCGATGACGATTTAAAAATTGGTATAAAATCAACTGCCATTCTATTTGGTCGCTATGACAAACGTATTATTCTATTTCTTCAACTGGCTACACTAGCTTTGTTAATGAGCGTGGGTGAAATGCTCGCTTTTGGTTGGCCTTATCAACTGAGTCTTGTTGTTGCGTCCGGATTTTTTTGTTATCAACAAATTTTAATTGTCGATAGAGAGCGTGATAAATGTTTTCAAGCTTTTTTGAATAATCATTTTGTAGGTTTAGTGATTTTTATTGGCATATCAATAGAGTACCTCTAGTTACTACGGCTCCGTATAATCATGAGTTCCAACATTATGCTTGTGGTGCGTCATCCTGATAATCGTTCAGGATGACGATGTAGCCCGCTTTATTTGTGCAAGGGTTAACGAATAATACTCTGTAAAACTTCAATATCTATCAGTTGAGTAACCGACGACTTTAACAAACCTAAAGTACTGCTATCAACGAGTTGGTCGTTTTCATCTTTATTAATATAGCCTTGCTCAATCATGGCTTTAATTAAAATTCCCTGGGCTTTTTTATCAATAAACTCAGGAGCATTAATGTCATTTAATACCGATAAGCGCTTAGCAATAGCAACAACTTTGTCTTCAAGGTCATTTTTACTAATAGGTGATAAACGATGTGTTAATGAACAGATAATGGTAAGACGTTGCATGGTTTCATTAATGCATTCGCCGATTAAACGAATATTAGTGGTCAGTTCAACGTCATTCACTACGCTTAAAAAGCCACTATTACTTTTTCGAATAAGACCTTCGGCCATTAAAAATTTTACTATTTGCTCTGTTTGTTCCACGACATCATTTTCGCTTTGCCATAAAAACAAATCAATTTTTACTAAACTGATGATCCGTTGCACTTGCTCTAATAAAGTGTTGATATCTATTTTGCTATGGCGTTCCAATACTCGGCAAATGAGCGCAGGTAATATATAGCTATGTAAAATATTATTACGGTAATAACGCATTTCTAAAATGGCGGTTTCAGATAATGAAATAATGTCGCCATAACTGTCTTGATTAACCGTGACTTTATTAAGAGAGATAACCTCTTCAAGTAGTTGCTGGCCATCTTCACAGGGGATGGTCAATTGCTGACTATAAGGCGCATTGCGCTGTAAGTTTAAAAATAAATCAAGCTGGCTAATTAATTCTGTTTTAGCGAGTGCTTTATTATTACAAGCATGCAAAATAAGTGCGACTAAAGCGGTACCGTTTATGGCGGCGCTTTGATTGATATGTGTCATTACTTGATCAGCCAGAATATTAACACTTGGTGTTAACCATGTTGGCTTTTGTGGATCAATAGGGTCGATATCGTCTTTCCAGTTAGGAACCTGTTTATTTAAGAACTGGTTAATATTGATAGGTTCACCAAAATTCACGTAACCTTTTCCATAATTTCGTAAATTTTTAATCGCTTTAATCACACCAAAGATAGATTCATTTTTCTTCTGGCTACCACTTAATTCTTTATGATAGGTGCCGACTTCCATGACATGCTCGTAACCTAAATAAACTGGCACTAAGGTTAATGGACGATCAATGCCACGAAGCAGGCTTTGTATCGTCATGGCAAGCATACCCGTTTTAGGGGGTAGTAAACGGCCAGTTCTACTGCGACCGCCTTCAGAATAATATTTTACCGAGTAGCCACGTTCAAATAATAAGCCTAAATACTCGCGAAAGATGGTGGAATATAAGCGGTTGCCTTTAAAGCTACGACGAATAAAAAACGCCCCGGCTTTGCGGAAAATAGGGCCTGCTGGCCAAAAATTTAAATTAATACCGGCGGCTATTCTAGGAGTCACTAAGCCTTCTTGGAAAATGACATAGGTAAGTAGTAAATAATCCATGTGGCTTCGGTGACAAGGCACATAAATAATTTCATGGCCTTCTTGAGCGAGATCGCGCAGCACTTTTGCATTATTGATGTTTATACCGCTGTATAAGCGACTCCACAGCCAAGTTAAAATACGCGCGCCTAAACGAACCATAGAGTCACGGTAATCACCGGCAATTTCATCCATGATGGCGAGGGCTTGTTTTTTCACTTGCTCTTCACTAATTGCTTTGCTTTTGGCTTCGTCGCTGATTAAGCGTTTTATCGATGGATTAGCAAGCAGTGTCGCAAACATTTGTTGACGGTGCATTAACCTTGGGCCCGTTACTGCAATCGTTTGGCGGTAAAAGTGAAAACGAGCAATACGCATTAACTTTTGTGCACTTGCTTGCGTTGTACCATGCTTGTCTGCCATAAAACGAAAAGAAATCGCTTCACTAAATCGGACAATAGAATTACGCCCTAAAAATAATACAATGAAAAATTTTCGTAACCACGAAGGTGATTCTTGATCCGCTAAAACAGTACCAATATTGGCATTATTATGTTCTTTGGTTGGTGTTCTGCCCCAAATAACATGAGCAGGTATGAGATGAGCATCTAATTTTTCGTCGATGCTGTGCTGCTTTAATAATTCGAAGCCTTGGGTGATCGCTTCGGTATGACCTGCTTTTCGCCAACGAAACAGCGGTGTAGGTTTTTCTAAGCACAATAAACGTGAAAAACTTTGCCCATTAACGGTTACCAGGCTTAGTGGATCGGGTAATTTTAAGGTTTTACAGGCTTTTCGTAGGGCAAGTAGATCACTGGCAGATTGATGACGGATAACATAAAACTGTGGCTGTTCAAGTTTTACTTCTTCTGACTCTAAATAGTTGTCAGGAACAATCTTACTGCGAACAAGCAATTTTATCGGGAAACGTAATAAGAAATAGAATAATGAACGTATGGCTGACATCGAGTTTTCTCTGAATTATTATACTTTTAGACATGTTTTTAATAGTAGCTTTATTGTAGCATGTTGCCTATGGTTTTTGGTAATGGTGGCCATCACCAACATCCTTCCTTTATCATCGAGTAATAAATGACAAGCCAACTGAACAAAATAGCTATATTTGTAGATGTACAAAATATTTACTATACCACCCGTGATAGCTTTCAAAGGCAGTTTAACTACCGAAAGTTTTGGCAACAAATTAGTGAGCAAGGCGATATTGTTATCGCCAATGCCTATGCCATTCAACGCAGTGATGATGCCCAACATAAATTTCAAAAAGCGTTAAAACATATTGGCTTTGAGGTAAAGCTTAAGCCGTTTATTCAACGTCGAGATGGCTCTGCCAAAGGTGACTGGGACGTCGGTATTACCATTGATGTCATGGAAAGTGCCGGCGATGTTGATACCGTTATATTATTATCTGGCGATGGTGACTTTGATTTACTACTTCGCAAAGTTAAAGAGCGTTATGGAGTAACCACGCATGTTTATGGTGTGTCCGCTTTAACCGCTAACTCATTAATTAACGCGGCGGATGATTATTTTGCGATTGATGACGGGTTACTAATATAACTTTGCTTGTCGAAATTACAGTGAGTCTGTGCTCTGCTAATCATTAATGGCCATATTTTAATGATTGCTAATGTTGCCATATACCCTTGATCGCCAGCGAACAAAAATTATCCGCTTTTTCTTAAAGATGTGCGATAGTAGTTGTACATACAGATGAAATAAAATGATTAGACAATGAAAATATTGATATTACTGATGCTTTCTTTATTTGCATCAGCCTGTAGTCAACAAGACGTCTATAATTCTGCAGCGGTTAGCAAAAGCAGTTACAGTAAATCAGCGATAGCAACCACAGCCCTTTCCGATGATGGTAAGTTAACGGCGGTTGTTAATGGTAATGGCGTCTGTATTTGGCAGAAAAATCAGCAATCAATATTGCCTAAATGCCTTCCCGCTAATCATGCACAACATATTGAAATCGCTTATATCAGTAATAACAATCAGTTCTTATATCTTTCTAATCGTGTGTCTGTAAAGCAATATACAATTGATAATCTTGAAATAGTCGGTGAGTGGCAAGTTGCAGATAATATCATTAATGATATGTCAGTGTCTAAAAATGGCCAGTTACTGTTATTAGGATTTCGTAGCGGTAAAGCCAGTATTATTGATACCAAAGCGAATAAGGTTACTACTTTTCAAAAACATCGTTTAGATATAAACGCGGTGAGTCTGTCTGAAAACGGTCAAATTGCTTTTACCGGCTCAAGTGATAAAGCGGCCCAGTTATGGAATACTTCAACGGGTAAAACCCTGTTTGAATTTAGTCATGGCAGTCGAGTTAATCATGTTGATATCAGTAGCGATGGTTTGGTTGGTTTTAGTATTGACGCGGTTAAAGAACGCAAATTTTGGAACCTAGCAACAGGCCAGCTCATTGCAGAATTAGATACTTATTTAAAATTTATGGAAGTGAATGACTCTGTTTTTTCTGCTGACAAACAACTATTTTTAACTGGCTCACCCAGACAAGTATTACAATTATGGCGAGTGGCTGATGGCGCATTACTCGCTCAGTGGCAGTCAGCAATGGAAAATGGCCGAGCATCGGTATTAAGTGTCGCAATGAATGATGGGGATAGCGAAACCATCAAGTTTATTAATGCCAGTAATAGTGATGGCGTTTTAGAGCTGTGGCATTTTCCTGTTCATTAATTTTATAATCTTTTAGGTTAGAGGTACTACTTTGTTTAAGCCAATTCCAACAACATCTTTTGATATGTTACCACTGCCTATTATGGTTGTTGAGCTTAATGAAGAAGCGCTAAATCATACTATTGTTTATTTGAACCAAAGCTTTACTAACATTATTGGTTGGGATTTAGCCGATATACCGGATAAAAATCATTGGTGGCAAAAAGCCTATCCAGATTCCCATTATCAGAAGGTCGTTGAAAGCTTATGGGAACTGAGTATGGAATCAATAGATGCCGAAAAAGATAGCTTTGTTACGGTGACCGTGAATATTCAGACCAAGCGCCATGGCGTTAAGCGATTTAAAGTTTATACCGAATTGAAAAGCGCGCTAATGGACGGCTATTATGTGGTCGCATTTGAAGAAATTAATGAATCACTAGCCAGAAGATTAACGAATAAAGCCATAAGCTAGTGATACATTTCTCCTAAATAAAATGTCTTTTTGGGAATTTTAAAAAAATGTACGTCGCCACTATTTTCATGATGAACCCCTATAGAACCATCGTATTCATTGATAATTTTTTGGCAAAGTAATTGATTTAAAATAGGGGTTTGGAATATATATTCAGGAGACTTTTCTATTCCTGCAGATGACAGCGGATTGGCTTTATCTAAAGGTGAGGCGTCTTCTACTTCAAAAAAAATATCCTCATTTTTTGTGTAAAGTCGAATTTTAAGCTCACCACCGTTTTGTGACCGCATCACTGCATCATGAGTCAATTGATTGATAACTTGACCAATCTTCTCTGGAACACATAAGTTTTTAATATCATCATCAAACGATTTTTTGACGATAATATTACGTAATTTATCTCTGCTTGATTCGAGGTATAGTTGTGTTGCTATCATTGATTGCAACGAAGACGATTTTAAAGCAGAGCTTTGCATATAGTTAGAAATGGCAAAATAATTTAAAAAACTGTCAAAAGTACGGGTTAATTTTTCTTTGGATAACTGGCTAAGTTCTTTAAAATTTTGGTATTGTGCCTTACTGACTTTTCCCTCTAATAAACAATCGTTCACCGTTGTTAACACGTAAATAGGATCAGAAATTTCCTTAGTCATATTATTAATGATTTTTTTATAGTCGTTGAGAGTACATTGATCTTTATTCATTTTATGCACATTAAAGATCAATCTTCTAAGCGTTAAGATAAAGAGTTCATTATCGATAGGCTTAATAAAAACATTATCAGCACCATTGGCTAAAAATTTAATCGCACCATTTCTATTACCGGTTAAACCAATAAAAATAAAAGATCGATCCACAAAAGTTTCCTTTATTTCTTGCATTAATTCACAGCCATTTTTAGAGGGCATTTCATAATCAAGAATCAGAATATTAATTGTGGGTGTTAATCTTAAACGCTCTATTACTTGCTCGCTATTAAGCTCAGTGTCGTTATGAATAAACTCACTACTCAAAATATTGGCAACAATACGGCTATCAACTCTTGAGTCATCCACAACCAGTGCGTGTTGAAAACGATAAATATCGTGCTGTCTAATAAAACCGTAAATCAGAGAGCTTAATTCGCTATCATTTTCATTGACCACCATATCAATAAAATGTTCTTTAGCGGTTCTTTCCATTTCAAAATTAAGAAAACGGGTGATCAATAAAGTGGGTATATTTTGTTTTAATTTAAGTCTGCTAAAACTCTCTTCATCAATCTTTTCAATATAAAGAATGAGATAATCAGTGTTTGTTATATCGACTTTTAGAGGTTGGGTGAGGTCATCAGCTATGAATGATTCGACATGTCCTAAATTTTCTCCCTGTAATACGGGTAGCAAACTTTTAGAGACTTTATCGGGTAGGTTTACTAGGAAAATATTTGAATTCATCATAACTGCTCCTTGTCTTAAATGAAGCGCTTTGGTAGATAAAAGAACGATAAGCGCTCATTAACTATACTCTTTATTTCTATTTTGAACAGTAGCTAATGTGATTTTTATGGAATCAACCAACCTCATTTTACAATATAGTTAATGATGAGTAATCACCAGGTTATTTATAAATATCCTTTTAGTTAAACATAATTTAACCCCTTTTACTTTTTCCAAACGTTTTACCTGTATAAGTAGCAATTTAGCGCTTATATCTGTTTTTTGTTTGTTAAATAAAGGAATTACTATGGCTAAATTATTATCTTATATCAGCTTGGCAGTTATTATTACTTTCAGTTTATTTGCTTTTATGGCGTATTTAATCAGTAGCGACAGTGTAAATATTACCAAGCCATTAACCGATGTTATTGTTGAAGTGGCACAATTACCTAAAGATTCAAAAGTTATTGAAATCGATAAGGTAAAGCTTGAACCACCAGCACCACCAGAGCCTATGCCAAGAAATGTTGTGACAATTGATGTTGCAAGTGACACGCACAATTTATCCTACCGATCAGCTCCAATCTCAATGACGGGAGGTAGTACTGGCTTTAAGCAATACCAAGGGATGAATAATAATGAGGCTCGCCCCATCGTACGTGTTAATCCTAAATACCCAATAGAAGCTATGAGAAAAGGAACTGAAGGCTGGGTGCAATTAGCTTTTGATATTAATGAAGTCGGTAAAGTTGTGAATATCTCAGTGATTGACGCCCAGCCAAAACGTATTTTTGATAAAGCAGCTAGACATGCTTTAAGAAAATGGAAATATCAGGCAAAATCGGTTGATGGAGCAGCGGTCTATCAAAAAGGTCGTACCGTACAATTAGATTTTTCTATGGATCAACAAAGTTAGGATGCGCCTTTGAAGTTACCTTCTATGGTTAAGGGTTGGTTTAATCCAACTATCAGCCCTGAAATATTAATAACGCGTTATATTGCCACCAGCAAAGATAAATATTTTACTTTGCTGGTAAAGCAATTTAATCAGCCAATTTATCATTATTTACTGAGCCAGTCTGATAAAGAAACCGCTGAAGATATTATTCAGTCGATGTGGTTAAAGGTGATGAACATTAAAGCGAGTCATCCAGCACACAGCAATGTTAAAAGCTGGTTGTTTACCATTGCTAGAAATACCTTAATTGATGAATTAAGAAGGCAAAATCGTTGGCAAACACAATCCCTTGATGAGCAGGGGGCGGCCACAGATATACAACTATTGTCGCAGACCGATAATCACTCACTAGAGCAACAATTTGAGTATATCGATAGATTAGCCCTTTTCAATCGAGCGATTACCTTATTGCCTTTTTACCAGCGAGAAGCTTTTATTTTTCAACAAGAAGGTTTTTCACTTGAACAAATTGCCGAATTAACCGGTGAAAGCTTTGAAACGATTAAAAGCCGTTTACGTTATGCCAGAACTTATATTAAAAATTTATTGGAAGATAAATCATGAAACACCCATCCTGTGATGAAGAAATCGCCTCACTTTATCAACAAAGAAAGCAACAAGTCATAGCACCAGAAATTCACTTGTCAGCTTTGCAAAAAAGTAAAAAATCGCGATATAGCCTAATGCAGTTATTGAGCATCTTATTTTTAGGAGGCGTAGCTTCCTTTAGTATTTTAGCTGTGATAAGTCATTTTTCTAAGCAAGTGAACCTCCAAACAGCGCCAAAATCGCCAACAAAGCTAAGTGTTGTTAAATTTCAAGAAATAATCCCAGAAGATAAATTTATTGCGGTTGTTATACCGCCATTAGCACCCAAACAACCCTATGTTGTTCCTGCTCAATCTGCGAATGAAGTTGCTCTTGGAGCTAATAATAGACCAGAGACCTTAATTGTTTCACTGCCTATTGATGTTGTCACTGTTTCAGTGACCGCCGATATTAAACCACCAATGTTATCTTTGGTGCCACTCTATCAAGAGCAACCAAAATATTCGGTTGACGCAATTAGAGCCCAACAATCAGGTACCGTAAAGCTGGCTTATAGTATTTCGCCACAAGGTGAAGTTTTAAATATTAGCACTGTCGAGTCGAGTGTTAATCGCGAGCTTAATATCTCTGCTAGAAAAGCGTTATCAAAATGGCGTTATCGTCGGGGAATATACAGTGAAGAGGGCTATGAAATTATTTTTGATTTCACGCTGAAATAAATAAATAATTAATTTATTTAAATTAATTTGAACTTATCAGGCAATAGGGGCTCTTATTATACGAGAGTTTATTTCCCTTAGTGTTTATGTTTTTATAAAGCGTTTCTTGGTTTCAAGAAACGCCTTTTTTTTGCCTTTTTTTAGTGCTATTACTTATTTTCCAAACGATTGTAATCTAATAAACCAAACTCAATACCTTGATCATTGTTTAGTTGCTGATGTAGTTTGTCGGAAAACGTCCAAAAGTCTGTATTGGTACGTCTGACCGCATAACGACTTTTCAAATTAAAGTAATCATCTTTTGTTTTCATATTTTCTATAGCAACAATAAATTCAGCCACTTCTTGCTGACTAATATTAAAAAACGCTTTCGGGTAAGTCCCTATGGCACCTCTGGCTAGGGTGAGCGTATCTTCTGCATGTAGTCGACGCTTTTTCTCTGCAAACAAATGCGCTACATTACTATGGGCAGAATTTCTCAACAGGGTAAATACCTGACTTGTGTTGCTATCATTTACGACAACAAAGCTGACTTCTGGTAGTAAAGAAACACTTTCACCAGTTAAATTTTCCAGGCGTTTGAATTTATAGTCATTAATTGACGACGTTAATTGATGACTATTATTGTGTGTTGTTGCGGTATGCTCTTTGAGCAGTTGGTATAACTCTGCTTGGGGTTGGTCAGTTTGGTATTCAATCCCCGAATCGGGCAAATCAGCGAAGTTAGTTAAAAAATTATAGTCATTAACATCCGAACTTGTCTCGCGATACCATAGGTCGTGGGTCTCTTTTCGAACTTTCTGGGGCAATAACATTAAAAAAGCTGATTCACCCTCCATACGTAAAAAGTCCATATATAAACGGGTTTTTAATTGATGACCAACATCGCCATAAACATCAAATCCAGCAACTAATAAGTAATGAATGCGCTCAAGTAGTGGGTAACCAATCACCCAAGCAGATTTGGGTGGCTTGCCAACAAAACCTTTAACCACTGAAGCACTGTCAAAATGCCGGAAAATAGTCAGTGCAGCGTTAGGATTATTTTCACCACTCCAAATTAAATCAAGATCAATATTGCCAGCTCGCAGATCAAGGCTTTCAATAAAGGCTTTTTTCGCTGCGACATATTCTTTTTGTCGACTGGTATATTCGCGCCAATCTAGAATCGATAATACGCTGCTGCTGGTTGCGGCTGGAAATTGTAATAGTTTGCTGTGTTCAACTAAAAATTTGTTAATACCAAACATATCAATATTCTCTGGGTTTTCAAAGGCCACCCAGAATTGGTCTTCAATAACATTCAGGGCAATTTGGCCTCGGCAAACCGGTCCTTTAATGAAATTCATAATTGAAAATTGCGCTTCATCAAGCAAAAAACGATAACGAGATTCAAGAGGCAATGCCTGAAAGGTAATAAAAGGGTTTGATGCATATTTTAGTTTATAGCCAGGGAGTTCCTCTACTGTGTAACCGGGGCTAAAAAACAGCGCTTTATAGCGAGTAAGTTTCGCTAAATCAAAACGGTAAGGCATATGACGTTTTGCTAAAACAGTGGCTTGTTTTTTCTGTAAACGGTAATAAACGCGCTCAACGTTAGGGTCTTCAAATGGGCGACGAGTGGTAATAATTTGCACCGCTTGTGTGGGTGGTGTTTTTGAACGAACGATATTAAAAAAGCTTTGCTGGCTAGCGTCAAAATATAAATTGGCTAAATATAAGTGTTCGTAAAGATATCGGCCAACGAGCTGTTCTTTTTTAGAGTCGCCATTTAAAAAAGTCTCCCATTTTTCAACCATAACAAGCTCAGTCGCACTTGGTGCAGTAGGCGCAGGCATTTTTGCACCTTCAGCTAACCATAGCGTTAATTGTTGGTATTCATCATCAGGTAAATTAGGTAAAGCGTAAGGCATGCCACCTAAAGGGTTATTTTCTTGATAATGTTTGAATTCATCTATGGTGGGGCATTCTTGCTGGCGGTTTAGACTCACATCAAATGCTTTCGATAAAATCACCTCGTCAGGTAATGGATTATTACGCTTTAGCTGTAGCATTTGATACATCAAGCTGCTGGCTAAGTTGGCTTGTGGTGATTGCTGGCGTTCATTTAAAATGGGATAAAACTCTTCACTACGCCATTGGTCAATTGTTTTAGGATTACCTTGGATATTAGTTACCGGGATCGCTTGTAAACGTGCACCATCATAAACAACAGTTTTATTGGCGCCTCGTTCAATACCGGCAATAGATTCCATTTTTAATTGGCAAGGTGCATCGTAACAGCCATGACAAACAATACAGCGATTTTCTAAAATTGGTCGCACTTGATTATGAAACAGCTCGCTTTGTTGTGGCGTTATAGTCGTAACATTGCTGCGATGAATTGGGTTTGAAAAGCCGTAACGGTCATCAAGCTCAATATAAGTGATAGTTGCACAACCTGAAATAAAGATGAAAAGTAGTAATAATTTAAAAAAACGCATTAAAATCCTAAAGCATAAAACGTGCAGACAATCGCTGCTTAAGCTAACAATTTTAATATAAATAGCCGAGAACGTTAAGTGCTTTTTTATTACAGCATCTTTATGTATTAACAAAGCACGATGAATAAAGCGCTATTTGTAGCCGTTTTATTTATGAGGAGACGAACCCTATCTATGGTTTATATCGGTAATAATAAGCAGATAATTACTGGGTTTGGGATGAAACGGCCTATTTATCTATATCGCTTTTTTTAGATGATAATAATGACAAGTTATTGATAGAATCTATAACGATTACTGAGACTCAAGGCTAATGCTGTGTCAAACCAAAGGGGTGGATTATATGTATTTAGGTCAGTGTTTGTGTGGCACGATAAACCTTAAAATTAGTGGGGCAATAAGTGATATTATTCACTGTCATTGTTCATTATGTCGAAAGAATAGTGGGTTGGCTTTTGCTACCAATGGTTTTATTAATACCGCTGATTTTGAAATCACTTCAGGTGAAGATTTTTTAATAACCTTTGCCTTCAAGCCAGGTAGAAGTCGTCACTTTTGTTCAAAATGTGGTTCGCCTGTTTTTAGTTCAAATGAGCAAGACCCAACAAGGCTTAGACTTCGTTTAGGTATAGTTGATTCTGATATTATAGAAAGACCTAGCTCGCACAATTTTGTCACTTCAAAAGCAAACTGGGAAGACTTAAAGGTTAACCTGCTAGAATATGATAGCTTTGAGCCTAACCGGCAATAGAATTAACGCATTATTGACAACTAAATTAGGGGCGAATAGATCTTGTATGTCGACGCTTTCTATTTGAAAAACACCCTTGAGTACTAGTTTTGCTGACATGCTTCCCACTTCATTGACAGGGTTATTAATTGTCGTTAGTTTTGGCTACAAATAGAAGGTGAAAATAACATTGTCAAAGCCGATGATTGATAAATCTTCAGTGAGTATACTTGTCATAAAATGCCATCATTATTGTTATGCCAGTCAAGTAGATCTTGCTGGGTGTCTATATCTTTTTCAGCGTGGGCAATACTGACAGTTTCTAGCTTATCCTTATTGTTATACAAAATAGGTTTAGCACCTTTATCACCTTTTAACTGAGCTAATTCAGTAAAATAAGTGTAAGGAAATATAGCGGGGGGCATTAACTCTTCTCCTGCTTTTGCACAAACTAATTTGTCTGGTAAAGCCAAAGACTGTTTTATCAATAGGCTATAATCATCGGCATTCAAGGCAACTTGGTCAGCCAGAGTAATCATTATATGGCTAATACACTTATGGTCATTGAGTAGATTATTCACTGACTGCGCAATAGTGTGTCCTAAGCCTAAATGAGCCGCTTCGCAATAATCTAAGAGGTTGGGGTCGTCTAATAATTCGCTTATTTGTTGATGATAACGCCCTGTGGCGACACGAATATTTTTGTTACTGATATTCAGTGTCTTAAGTGCCAAAAAAAGTTGTTGTAAAGCATGTTCGAGCAAAGTCATTGACGTTTCTTGCTGCTGTAGTTTTGCGAGTACCTTAATGCCGTTAAAACGTTCACTTTTACCTGCCGCCAGTAGCACTATTTTCAAGTTATAATCAGGGTGTTTCATGGTGTTATTGTTCGATGGCGGCGACTAAAGTACATGGCTAATTGACTGAGCACTTTTGTTAAATAGGCTGGCATGGCATTCGGCAAGTATCGACAAGGCTATACTCTCAGGCAAGGTTCCACCGATTTCAAGACCCGCAGGGCCGGCGAATGTAAACGATAAGGATCGCTCGACAACTTCAGCCTGAGTAATAACTTGCTGCTTTCTATTGTTTGGACCAAGCAAAGCTAAATATTGAATATTGGTGTTAGCTAAAGCTTTTAGAGCTTGTGCGTCAATCGAGACGTTATGGCTCATTAATATGGCGGCGTTAACATCTTTTTCTGCAGCAAAGGTGGTCAGTACTTTGGCTTCGCCTTTTATAATATGGCTAACATTTGAAAAATATTCTTTTCGAGCATTGGCGGGACGTGGATCCCACAACGATACTTTCCAACCTAGCTGTTCAGCCATATTGACCAGTGGACGCGCGTCAATACCTCCGCCAACAACTAGCAGGTGAGGCTCGGGTACAATCGGCGTTGCTAACCAGTTTGTTTTGTCATCGTTATTTAAGGGGGAGGAAATTAATGTCGCTGTTGCCGCTATATTCGTTACTTTTGCCGCTTCAAAATAAGCTTGCGCATCATTGCCTTGCTTGACAATACTTTGATAAAGGTAGCCAGAAATACGATGCTTAAGTGCATCGTAGACTTGCGCCAATGATAAATAGTCATTAGCGTTATTGACTTGCTGTAACATTATATAAATTGTGCCGCCACAGCCAATACCCAGATGAAAAGACATATCATCTTCGTCTGTTCCATCATAGCAAACCAACATTGACTTGTTCGTTTGCATAACTTTTCTGGCATTAACACCAATATCTGACTCTAAACAGCCACCACTGAGCATACCTAATTGATCACCTTGGCTACTAAATAACATCATAGCTCCGGGTTTTCTGTAACACGGGCCTTCGGTTTGGTAAATAGTAGCAAGTACCCAGTCAGCGTTATCTCGATGCGGGTACCATTGCGCTAATAAGTGCGATAAATGATTGCTCATAGGGAAAAGTCCTTGCTGAGCAATACGTGTTGTTGCTCGAAATTGCTACAACAATATAAAAAAATTAACAATAAAACGTTCATTTAATCCTTACACTGACATCGGTTTAAAAGGTAAATCTCTATAGCGCTTACCTGAAGCGGCAAAGACAGCATTGCTTAATGCGGGTGCAAAAGGAGCAACACCCGGTTCGCCTAATCCTGTTGGGCTTTCATCTGAATCAGGAATATGAACCCTAACATTTGGCATATCGGTAATACGCATCACGGGGTAATCATGAAAATTTGAATTAACCACAGCACCTTCTCTAAAGGTTATCTCAGTGCTTAATGCTAATGACATGCCCATAACAACAGCACCTTCCATTTGCGCGGTTGCGCCATCAAGGTTCAGTACTTGGCCACAATCTATCGCACAGTCTACATTTAATACTTTAATATCATCACCGTTGACTTCAACATGTACTGCCATGGCAACAAAACTTTGAAAACTATAATGCACCGCTAAACCAATAGCTTGTCCTTTTGGTAGTAATTTACGGTTCTCCCAGCCTGATTTTTCAGCAGCAATGGCGAGAATATCTTTAGCTCGTTTGACGTTTGCTTGCTGTTCTTTATTTTTATTGTTATCAAAAATTTGATTAACAAAAGACAAAGGATCTTTATTTGCTTTGTACGCTAATTCGTCGGCAAAGGTACTAAAAGCAAAGCCATAGAAAATAGCATAAACTGCACGGTACCAACCAATACGCGTATGAGCTTTGGCATCACCTGATTCGATACGACAATTCTCAATACCAAATAAATGATTAGTAATATCTTCTAAACTATTCGCCGGTGTTCTAACCAACGAAGGGTCAAATAAGGTTGATATTGACGGAAAGGCGGCGCGATGTAACCAACCTGTTACGTTTCCTTGGTCGTCCATAGATGCTTCAATATGTTGGGCATTTATCGAGTGATAATAGCCCGTACGCATATCTTCCTCGCGGGTCCACGTCAGCTGAATTGGCACGCCAGTCTTTTCTGAAATAACAGCGGCTTCATGAACGTAGTCACACTTAAATTTACGACCAAAAGCACCACCGGCCATTGCTACATGCACTACGATATCTTTTGGCTCGCGTGTTAAGTATTGCCCTAATACTTTTTGAATATCGGCAGGGCTTTGTGTTGACGCCCATACTTCACAGGAGTCTTTTTGTACCCATACGACACTCGCATTAGGCTCCATCGGTGCATGTGAAAGATGTCCTCCGGTATAAGTGGCTGACATCTTATGTTTTGCTGCGCCAAACGCTTTTTCAATATCACCACGTTCAGCAGCTAACGTTGCTGGTTTTTCAACATTTTTAACCAGTTGCTGTTTATATTCTTTGGTGTCGTAAATAGCATTTTCGCCTAAATCCCAAGTTATTTTTAACTTTTTCACCGCTTGTTGTGCCGTCCAGCTATTGTCAGCTACTACGGCAACACCGCCAATAGAACCAAACGGGATATTAAAACGTGGAATTTCGATAACGTCAATAACACCTTTCATTTTTAAAGCCTCGGTTTTATCAAAGCTTTTCAAGGCACCACCTAAAACAGGGCAATGGATCATGGCCGCATATTTTAAGCCGGGTAGTTTAGTGTCGACACCATAAATACGTTTACCGACCACCACTGCTGCCTGATCATGACGAGGTAATTCTTTACCTATGTAATTAAAGTCACTTTTGTTTTTAAGCACAGGTTTTTCAGGTACTGGCATATTGGCGGCAACACTTGCTAATTCACCATAAGCGAGTTTTTGTTGATTGGTTTTATTAATAACAAAATGTGCTTGGGCAAAGCAGTTTTCAGGAGAGGTTTTCCACACTTTTGCTGCTGCGGCAATTAACATTGCTTTTGCTGTCGCCCCAGCTTCACGCATAGGCTGGTACATTACGCGGATACTCGCTGAGCCACCTGTTGCTTGTGGACCATATTTTTCGTTGGCGTCACCTTGTTTTACTGTAACACGCTGCCAATCAGCTTCCATTTCATCAGCGACAGCAGAAGGCAGGGCAGTACTAATTCCTTGGCCCATTTCGCAGCGGCCACAATAGATAATAGTATCGCCATTTTCAGCCAGGTGAATAAAAGCGTTAAGTTCACCACCACTGTCTTTGATAATGCCCTTTTCTGCTAAGGCATTCATCGGTAGAGCGACACTTATCACTAAACCACCGGTGGCTAAACCGGCTGTTTTTAAAAAATTACGACGGCTTACATTTGAAATGGTCATACTAAACCTCTTTACTTAACGTGTCAGCAGCTTCAACGATGGCTTTTTTAATGCGTTGGTAGGTACCGCAACGACAAATGTTACCTTGCATTGCCGTATCAATTTCAGCTTCAGTGGGGGAAGTATTAACCGCTAACAAGCTAGCCGCATTCATAATTTGTCCGGCCTGACAATATCCACATTGGGGAACATTATTATTTAACCAAGCTTTTTGTAGCGGGTGATCACCCTTTTCGGATAGTCCTTCAATGGTGGTGATTTTTTTATCAACCAAGGTACTTACGGGAGTAATACATGAACGTATGGCTTGGCCATCAACGTGAACGGTACAAGCACCACACAAACCACTACCACAGCCGAACTTGGTGCCAGTGAACTCCAAGTTGTCTCGAAGAAACCATAAAAGTGGCATATCACCATCTACCGTAATTTCATGAGCTTTTCCGTTGATTATCATCGACTGTTTCATAAGTACTATCCTATTTTTGTGTGATCCTAGATTAGCCTGATATGGCCTATTACACAAAAGTAAAATCGGTAAACAATCAAATATCTACGACCAAAGATAGATTGTGCTGTTATTAGCGCTAAAAGTAAGATTTTCACATAATTATTACCTATAATTTATCGAAAACCTGTCTATAGTTAGTGCAATATTGAAACAAAACAAAACTCATACTGTTGTTATTCATTATTTTTAACCTACTGACGTTTACTTCCTCTCAAGCGCAGAACCTTCGTAATGACGAACCGATAAAAGTTGTCTTAAACGATTGGACAAGTTAGTTGGTTTTATCTCATATTGCAGCCGGATTATTTGAGGGTATGGGCTACTCTGTTATTTTTCAAAAAAAACCACAGGTGCTCAATGGGGGGCACTGCAACGTGGTTTAGCGCACGTACAAATCGAAGAGTGGTAAGGCACCATGGAGAAAATGTATACCCGCATGATAGATGAAGGTGGCATTATCGATGTAGGTTCTCATGATGCGACAACACGTGAAGAATGGTGGTTCCCTGATTAACCATTTTGAATGATATTTTGGATTTTTCTGAAATTGAGGCCGACAAAGTAGAATTTGAGGACAATTCTTTTGATTTAAAGGAACTGCTCAACAATCTTTATAATGAATTTAAACCCATAGCGGTCGAAAATTCAATCACATTAGCATTGAACTTTGATGATCATTTTCATCAATATTGGCTAGGTGATGTAACGAGAGTAAAACAGGTCTTGATTAATATTATCTCTAATGCACTTAAACTTACTCATCAAGGTAGCGTAGATATTAATATTAGTGGCTCACAATAAGTCGTTATTAAGGTGATCGACACGGGCATAGGCATGTCTGAATATGCATTGAGCAGTATTTTTGACCGTTTTGAATAAGCGGATAAGTCGACGACCAGAAAATATGGTGGCAGAGGTTTAGGTGTTAATATCGCTTTGAATTTAGCTAAAATGATGGGGGGCAATATAGAGGTGCAAAGCAAGTTAGGTGAAGGGAGTTGTTTCGTTATTTCTTTACCTTTGACTCGAACAAATAAACAGAAAATATTGAAAGAAAAAGTACTTTTGGCGACACCGCAATTAAATAACATCACTATTTTACTTGCTGAGGATACTGCCATTAATCGCACCATATTTAATAAGTTAATGGCGCCGACCAGTGCCAATATACTAATGGCGAAAAATGGCACTGAATGTATCGAACTGTTTAAAACCCATCATCCTAAGGTTATCTTTATGGATATTCAAATGCCGGTAATGGATGGCGTTGAAGTCTGTAAAATTATTAGAGCAAGCTCTAATATTCCAATTGTTGCGATAACGGCAAATGTTATGAGTGAAGATGTTGAGTTATATAAAGAGATAGGCTTTGACCGCGTGCTAAGCAAACCTGTACAACTACAAGAGCTTTACGAGGCTTGTACTAAATACATTGTATGATGGGCATATTTTGATTTTAAGCTATGCTGATCAGGCGCCATAATCCTTTGATTACCGTGTGATAAAACAGCAAATTTAAAATTTTGGAAAAATTTGATTTCTGCCAGCATTCTTCGCTTGGTAAAGCTGCTTATCTGCACAGTTGATCATTTCATCAATGGTTTGGTTGTCTTTGAATTGCTCAATGCCCATACTCATCCTGACATTAATATCATGGCCTTCATAATGAACGATATGGTGTTGGAGTTTTTCTTGGATTTTTTCTGCTAAAACATGGGCACTTTCGGCTTGGGTTTGCGGTAAAATAAATAAAAACTCTTCTCCGCCCCAACGAGCAATACAATCTTGCTCCCTCGAACCGTTGGTAAATATTTTTGCTAACTCAATTAATACTGCATCACCCGCATTATGACCGTACTTATCATTAATTTTTTTAAAGTGGTCAATGTCACATAAAATAATAGATAAAGATTCTTTACTTCGAATGACACGTGCTTGTTCTCGTTTTAACAGGGTAAGCGCAGCACGGCGATTAGATAATTGGGTTAGGGGATCTAAATGCGCCAAGCGTTGGTATTTCTCACTTAATTTTAAGGTGTGCTGATAAGATTGATCTCTTGAATATTCATATAGAGCAGAAAGAAAAGTCACGGTTAAAAAAGAGTATAATAAGCGTAATTTAAATTCAGTGCTGTAGGCAGCATGAGAAATAATTTCCGCTGGTATACTCATGATCCCGATAGATATTATTACAAAGAACATCAGATCTATCAGGCCACGTTTTAAGCCATGAACAAATACTGAAACAGGAGCAACAATAAACACCCATAATGGACCTGTATTCTCAACGCCACCAGTATATATAAGATAAAACATTAATATATATAAAGAATATAGAATAATTGCGGAGCTTAATTTAACATTGTTAAATTTTTTGTAGGCGTAATAACCGATGAAATAAATAAAGCTGGCGATGAATAACGATATCGCTAAAACAAAATTTTTGTTAAAAAGACCAACAATTCCCATAACAGCCGTTATCGACATACCCACTAATGCAAATAATGAAATGACATGAGGTTGATGAAATTTTTTGTTATCAAAGTGGTTCATTTTAGCTTGTTCTCACAAAATCCTTTTTTAGCGAAGGTGTTATTTCGCTGTTTATTTATTCACTATAACAGTTTATATAATGGTTTTAAATATTTACTAATCTCTTAATAACAACAGGTTATTCGATGTTTAATACTTTTTTTAATGGCGCTAAGTAAGGTTCAAAGTGACGCCATTGCTCGGTAGCACTTTTGTAAATTGGCTGACGGACTTGCTCAGAGCTTGGGGTTTTAATGGTGCGTTTGGTTTTATGAAAATCAACACACGATTGTTCAAAGCTTAAGCCACAAAAATCAAGTATTCTTCTGACCTGCTTTTCTAAGTCATCAACCACATCTTCATGATTAACGGTTAATACGAAGTCAGGTAATACCTGGTCCCAATGGGCCATTAATTTTAAATAAGCTTGATAATAACGTCCAATGTCTTCAAGGTTGTAACTAAAATCTTGTCCTTCGGCAAATAATTGCTTAAAACCACTAAAGCAACAAGCCATTGGTTGGCGTCTTGCGTCAATAATTTTCGCGTTTGGCAGTATTAATTTAATCAAACCTATGTGTAAAAAGTTGTTAGGCATTTTGTCAATAAAAAGTGGTGCTTGCTCACGGTATACACGTGTTTCATCAATAAATTGTTGACCAAAGCGTTTAAAATATGTCGGATTAATTTCAGCTAAATTTTTGGGGTATTGGCTTTCTTTATGACTTTCCTGATCATTTTTATTATTCTCGCGTCCGCGTAACCTCGACGCTAAGCCTAAAATATTGTGTAGTTCCATCGTGCCATCAACTTGACTGTGTGAAGCCAGTATTTGTTCAAGCAGGGTTGAACCTGCACGGGGCAAACCAACAATAAAAATAGGGTCAGGTGAGTTAAGACCTAAATTGCGACGAACTTCAAATAACTCGTGGGTACAGTATTTTATTTGTTCAGCGACTTGTTGTTCTATTTTATTAATGTCAAAGCCGTTGCTAGCATGCTGTAATTCATTACCTTGCTGATAAGCTTCAAAGGCTTGCTGATAGTCTTCTCTGTCTTCAAAGGCTTTACCGGTAGCAAAATGTAATTGCACTTTGTCGGTTATCGCCAAATTCTCATCCGTGCGCTGGTGTTGCATTTTGGTGATTTCTTCATCACTAAAGCGGTAGGTTTTCGTATTGGCTAAACTCCAAAATGCATCACCGTAGCTCGGGTTTAATTGATAAGCTTTTTGGTAAGCAGCAACCGCTTTTTTGATATCGCCTTGAGCTTTTAGTGCATGACCAAGTTGTAAATAGAAACCGGGGATCTTGTTATCTTGTTTGATGGCTTGATCAAACAAAGTAATAGCTTGTTCTATTTTACCTAAGCCGGTCAATGCATTGGCTTTGGCTATCTTATAGCTAAGATTGTCTGGTTGTGTCAGTAGTAATATTTCAACCTGCTGCTCTGCGGCTTTATATTTTCCTAAACGGATAAGAAGGTTTAGATATTGAGAGCGTGCATGAATATGATCAGGGGCTAATTCAAGGGCGCTAGCCAGTAAAAATTCAGCATCGTCATAAACCTTTAGCTCCATACCTATTTCAGCAAGTAAGCACATGCCATCAACATGACGCTTGTTGTTCTGTAAAAAATGTCGACAAATTTGCTCAGCTTTTAATAATTTCCCTTCATACCTTAATTCGGTAACTGCCAGTAAAGCCGGTGGTAATTTTTTTAATTTTTCGAGATGGTTAGCTGCCTTTTGCACCTGTTCTTGTTGGCCGTCTTGTCGATAAAGTTGAATCAGTTCATGCCAACTACCCACTAAACTTGGATTAAGTTGTACGGCTTTTTCAAAGGATAATTTAGCTTGCTTAACCTTGTTTAAGGCCAAATGCGTATAACCTTGTTCTTGATTTGCTCGGCTGTGCAGGGTATCAAGTTCAAGTAACGCGTTAATACTGGTGAGTGCTTGGGTAAATTCTTTGCTATAGCGCTGGGCAATAGCCATTAAATACCATAATTCAATGTGGTCTTGTTGTTTGGTAACTTGTTGTTGTAGTGCTTTACTTTGTGCAATCGCTTCGTTAAATTTTGCTGTTTGGATTAAGGTTTGAATCGATTTTAAGTGTGTTTCAATCGGGGGGAAAGTTGTGTTGTTCAACGATTTTGCTCCAAGGCAGGTTAACAAGTGGTCTTGCTTTGATGAGATACTCTATCAATAAAAAGCCGCTTGATACAAAGTTCAAGCGGCTTTATTTCGTTTTTAGTTAAAAGTTAAGTAATATTAACGCTTAATAAAAATCATACGAGAATCTAAAGCCTACGGTACGAGGTCTGTTAGAAACAACTTTTGGCGTATATTGTTGTGTATCTACGTACAGAATAGCGCTTTTATCAGTTAAGTTATCAATAAAAACTTCTGCTTTCCATTCGTCGTTAGTCACACCAAAGCTTAAGTTGGCCAAAACGTAACTATCTTGGATGTAACGACCACCGGCAAAGGTTTCTCCGTTACTACTTTGATAGTTAACACCTTTATAAACATCAGCTTCTTTTTGAATACTTAAACCTGAACCTGTGCCATAAACTAAATTAGTCGCATCTTCGACCATGTAAGCATCCATCGCCATACCCGCAAGTCTTTCGCCGGTATAACTAATTGAACCGTTGACATAACCGGTTAAATCACCAGAGATATTATAGTAATATTCTGCTTGTAGGTTGCCTGAAAATTTAGCTGAATAAGGTAATCTACTACCCACACTTGGTGCAATGCCATCAAGTACGTCATTAACTGATGTTAATTCAGTATCAATTAAGCTGAACGCGCCCGAGATCACTAAGTTGTCAGTCACTACCCAACTAAAATCACCATCAATACCTTTGATCTCTGCATCACCTACGTTATCAGTAAATACTAAGAAACTGATATTGGTTGGATCATAGCGAGAGGTCTGTAGATCAGATATTTTTGAATAATAAGCGGTTGCATTAAAACGTAATGTTTGCTCAAACAAGGTTGATTTAAAACCAACTTCAACGTTATCTAAGCTATCGGTAGTTGAGTATACGGGTATACGAAAACCTTCAAAAGCGCCTTCTTGGTTTGCAGCAGCACCACCACCTACACGGTTAGTTACCGGCGGTCTAAAACCTTCAGAATAGGAAGCAAAGACCATCACATCGTTAGTTACCTTCCAATCAACCGAGGCTTTAATAATTGTATCATCTACGGTTAATTTACCACTATTGTCAAGTAGACTTGTGTCTAACTGACCGCTAGCAATAGCTTCTTTAATAGCAGTTGCTTCTTCTTCACCAAAAAATTCGTTCAAGGCAGCGTCACTTCCGTCACCAAAGGCACGTAATCGACCACTAACATCAGCGGTTGTTGTTGACCCTTTGTAAATGTCATCAATTTGATACCAACGTGCACCAAAACTTGCAGTAACGGTGTCGGTTATGTCATAAGCAAACTGACCAAATACCGCGACTTGATCTATCGTGTGGGTAACATCATTAACAAAGCTCACTTCAGCAGGGAAAGGTCCACCATTACTGTTAATACCTTCACTACCAACAAGTTTTCTTTTTAAATCAGGAAAAAGTTCGGTATTGGCTATTTTAAATTGACCCACTGATGATACTTCTTGTGTGTCATAAAAAACACCAGCCGTTATACGCCAAGCATTGTCAGCTGGAGTATTGAATCGAAGTTCGTGGGTGGTACGAGAGGTACTCGTTTCTTCTTTGTAATACTTAGTTGGGTCAAGACATTCTTGTGCTTCAGGTGCACTTGCATAATTACAAACGTAATAAGCAGAGAATTGGCCACCATTAGTATAACCGGTGTAATCAATCGTTGAATTAATATCTCTGTCTAAGTAACCACCAGTATAAACGATATCAAGTTGCTCAAGGCGGCCCTCTAGTGTCCACGTGGTTAAACCAAAGTCATCATTGTTATTTTCTGGTACAAAACGGTTTGTTGATGTTTGGCCTTCAAGATTTGGATCATAAGAAAACACACCTTCAGTATCGAGAGATTGTTGAGTGTGTTGAACTAAAAGGTTCCATTCGTCATTGATCAAGTATGAGGCACCAAAACGTGCACCAGCATAATTGGCCGTGTTAAAGTCGTCCTCGACTAAAGCATCATTTTGTGGAGCAGTTACCGGTGTATTTTCAGGATCTGCTAGTTTAGCAAAATTAGCAGAAATTCTATCAATAACTACCGCACTACCGTTATAACCACCTTGACCAGGAACATTGCGAATATTATCTATCCAACCACCTTGGTGATCATTGTAAGTAGCAACACGAACGGCAAGTGAATCTGTTAGAGACATATTGAAATAAGCTTCAACAGAATTACTTAAATCACCACCTTTTGTGGTACTTGTGCTGGTATCAAAGCCGGCAGAAAAGCCATCATGGTTTGGTTTTTTGGTAATCAAGCGAACTGTGCCCGATTGCGAGCTAGCACCAAAAAGTGTGCCTTGTGGCCCAGGTAAAACTTCTATACGTTCAACATCAGTCGCGTAAACATCTAAGTTACGTCCTTGCATAGAAACAGGTTGTTCGTCTAAGTAAAAAGCAACTGACGGTTGCAATGCCTGTACTGAAGAAACAGATATGTTTGTTTGTGCGGTAGCTGCACCACGAATATATATTTCATTCTGTCCAGGGCCAGTGCCCTGAAAAACAACATTAGGTAAAAATTCTACATATTCGTCGAAATTTGACACCCCAAGTTTTTCTAAACTATCACCCGTTAAAGCGGTAACGGTAACAGGAACATCTTGAATAGATTCAATGCGTTTAGTTGCAGTAACTTCAATAACTTCTATCGTTGCTTTTTGTTGCTTTTTGACTTCCTCTGCAGAGAGCGCGCTCGATGCAGCTAGTGCTGTAAGCACAGCATAATGCAACTTAGTGAATTTCATATTAAGTATCCCTTGGTATTTGATTATGTTTTGAGTTGATATTATTAGAGTTCTAACTATATTTATTCAAGCATAGCTTAACAAAAAATAGGACTTATAGATAATTTTTACAAATCTTTATGTATTAGTTGATGTATTTGTGTTTCTAATAAAGCATTTATTCCTCTTTAAATTTCCTTGTGTCGTATACACAATTGTTTACAGCATGGCTTAAGTCGATATAATATCAATACTAATTAAAATCAGGGGAAGAATTTGCCTACAACTGTAAAGAGTCAATTAAACAAGAAGGTATTTGGCAGTGCCTCCGCTATTATTATTGCCTTGTTAGTTTATACCGCTGCACTACCTCAACAGGCGCAAAGTTTATTTACACTTATTCAAACGAGTATTATTGAAAATGGTAGTTGGTTCTATGTACTGACTGTCGCATTCATCTTCTTTTTTGTTATCTTTTTAGGCGTTTCTCGTTACGGCGACATTCGGTTAGGTCCAGATCATTCAACACCTGATTACACCTTAGTCTCTTGGCTGTCGATGCTCTTTGCTGCTGGAATGGGCATTGGCTTAATGTTTTTTGGTGTCGCAGAACCCTTAATGCACTACTTGTCACCACCGACAGCAGAAACAGGTACAGTTGAAGCTGTGCAAGAAGCAATGAAAATGACATTTTTTCATTGGGGACTTCATGCCTGGGCTATCTATGCCATTGTTGCCTTAGTATTAGCCTATTTTAGTTATCGTCATAATTTACCGCTAACGTTACGCTCTGCACTATATCCTTTGATTGGGGATAGAATATATAAATGGCCAGGACATTTAGTCGACATTTTTGCTGTGGTGAGTACGGTCTTTGGTGTCGCTACTTCCCTGGGCTTAGGTGCCTCACAAGTTAATGCAGGTTTTGGTTATTTGTTCGGTATTGAAGTCTCAGTCATTAATCAAATAATTATTATGTTTGGTATCACGTCACTTGCGGTTATATCAGTTGCCACAGGGCTAGATAAGGGCATTAAAATACTCTCTGAAACCAACATGGTTTTAGCGGTAATCTTGTTATTATTAATTTTTGTACTCGGTCCAACAGTATTTTTATTACAAGCCTATTTACAAAATATTGGTGACTATTTAGCGGATATCATTCATAACACCTTTAATTTATTCGCATACAAAAAGACTGAATGGATAGGTGGCTGGACAATATTCTATTGGGGCTGGTGGTTGGCGTGGGCACCTTTTGTTGGTTTGTTCATTGCCAGGATTTCACGTGGCCGTACTATCAGAGAATTTATTGTTGGCGTTATGCTAATACCCACGGTATTCACTTTATTTTGGATGACTATTTTTGGTAATAGTGCGATTGATTTGGTCTATAATCAAGGTATTGTCGAATTAGGTGAGATGGTAAGTAAAGACTCATCTGTTGCTTTATTTGTCTTTCTTGAAAACTTCCCATTATCTTCGGTGTTGTCATTCTTTAGTGTCTTAATGATTGTGATATTTTTTGTCACCTCCTGTGATTCAGGCGCTATGGTCGTTGATATGCTTTGCTCGCATGGCAAAAATGATACGCCGCTATGGCAACGTGTGTATTGGGCGGTAGGTATTGGTATCGTTGCGGCAATATTATTATTGGCAGGTGGTCTTAATGCCCTCCAAACCATGACTATTGCCAGTGCTTTACCTTTTACTATCGTGTTATTGCTTGCCATTACAGGCTTGATTAAATCGTTAAAAGTTGAAGCTTTTAAGCAGGATAGTCAGCTAATCACAGCAATCCCACATTCAGGTAATGAGAATAGTGATAGTTGGCAAATGCGCTTAAAAAATGTTGTCGATTTCCCCAACAAAGCTAATGTAAGTAAGTTTGTTACGCAGACAGTAATTCCAGCATTTGACTCCGTCGCTAAAGAGCTACAAGCTAACCAAATCAATGTTGAAATCTCAAATGATGATGGGCTGACGTTAATTGTTGACCATGGTGAAGCACAAGAGTTTGTTTATCGGGTGTTAGCTCGTAAGTACTCTCAACCTGACTATGTTATTGAAGCCAATGAAGCGGAAGATGAGCAAAGTTATTATCGTGCTGAAGTTCACTTGGGCGAAGGTGGGCAAGACTATGACATTATGGGCTGGTCGAAAACGGCAGTGATCAACAATATTATTGATCAATACCACAAGCATTTACATTTCTTACATTTGCTACGCTAATTGAATACAGCTCGGGTTAAACCGAGCTGTACTTACTTATCAGGTGTGTCAGCTTTCTGAGTGCTGCTGGCGCTCATCGCATTAAGTTCTAATAGTGGGGCAGCATCTATTTCATTTGCATCCATCATACCGGCCAATCGCTCCATAGATGAAAGTAACTGTGATTGCTCCCACTGTGCCAAATTAGCAAAATTTTCAATGAAATGCTCTTGCAAAGCTTGTGGTGCGTTGAGTAAAAGTGCTTTACCATTCTCGGTTAAATATAAACTGACTTTACGTTTGTCTTGGGTACTACGTACTCTTGAAACTAGGCCTTTATTCTCTAGCCTATCCAAAATATTAGTCACGGTAGCAGCACTTAAATTAACATTTTTAGCGACTTGACTTGAATTGATACCAGAGGTTTTATCAATTTCTAGCATAATTAGTAATTGTGGGGTCGTTAAACCTGATGTCTTATTCAGTTGTTTTGAATGTAAACCGATTGCCCGGATAACTTTCCTTAAGGCAATTAATAATTGTTGATGTTTTTCCATTACAGTGTACTTCTTACTTTAATTACTGTTAGTTTAATCAAAAAAATCAGCAACACCTAGATAAATTACCTAAATAGGCGTTATTAGATGGTTTTCAAGAGAAATTTAGAAAAGCCCTATAACTAAAGGGACTTGAACCCTCAACAACCCAAATCACAATAAAATTTTCGGTATAAGATTTACTCAGTTTAACGGGGATTAGGCTAGATACTAAGAGTGTGGTTCATGTCATAACTTGGATTTAAACGTTATTTATTGCCGTTACATACTCACAGATTGATACCAGAACATCATTTTTGACTCAATAATCTAACAGTAAATGCATTAATCTTTTGCTCCGCCAGACTCTAATAATCTGAATGCTTATTTTATTTAATACATACATAATACGAAAAGGTGAGTGAATTAATTTTCTAATTGATGACATGCTAAATTCAGGAAATTGTCTGCCAATTTTCGGATTGTTGGGTAATTTTTCCATATGACTCATTATAGGTTGGATTTATAAAAATAACTTTTGCTATGTATCAATTTTTGGTGAAAATATCTATTTTAAGGTACAGCTTTGAATGTTTGAAACAAACTTACCTTATCTTTATTAAGAGGAATACAGCGTTTATAATGATATTTATCGCCCTAATTTCTTACGGAATTGGCTAGGGGTATCATCATAGTGATCTTTGAATGCATGTGAAAGTGTTCGAGCGTCTGAAAATCCAATGAGATCAGCAATTCCTTCAAGTAATAAATTTGAATAATTTAACAATTGATAAGCTTTTGCCATACGCCAACGGCTTACATAAACCATGTGAGAAACAACGATGGTAGCTTTGAATTTACGTTGTAATGTTGCACGAGACATACCGACAACATCACTAATAATATTGAGAGTCCATTGTCTTTGAGGGTGTTGATGGATGAGCTGTAATATTTTATTTAAACGAGGTTCTTTAATCGCGGATAAGAAACCTGTTAGTGATTATTTTTCTCAATAAAACTGTTTAATAATTGAATAAATAAGACTTCAGTTAAACGGTCGATAATACTGTTTTTTTTATTATTTGTTCTCTTTATTTCCACATCAATTAACTTTACTGTCATCCAAATATTATCATTTGATTGAATATTGGAAAGTTGAACTATGGAGGGTAAGGCACTGAGAATAGGATATCCAATATCCTCATCGTATTCAATTATTTCATACATAATCTTATTGGTTATCTCACCTTGTTGAAAAAGTGGCATACCTAAAGCACAGGCGTCCCCCGCTTGTTCACTCGGCACCAATTTGCTTCCAATTTCGTCTGCTATCCAATGCAGATCTCCGCCTGGCATCATGACGATATCCATTGGCGCTACATTAGTATTACTGGTTTGTGCCCCAACATAAAACCGCCTTCTAACGCAATATGAAATCTGGGCATCACAATTGATGATAATGATATTCCCCATGGAGCTGCAAGGCTCGAATGAAAGAATATACTGCCACGAAAACGAAGCGTATCTATAACATCGTCAAGTACATTAAATTCTGATATTGGACATTTGAGTTGATGAGCGACATTTTTGAGTATTTCAGATACCAAGGGTTAGTAGCAATGATTGTTATAGTGGCTAACACGAAATAAATCAGAGTATATTATGAAAGCGAATAAAATATTAGTGGCAGTATATTTACTATTTGTGCAAGTCATTTTTTCAGGATCCACTTATGCAAATGAAGCATTTGTAATGAAAAATGGTGAGCTAGAACGCCCTATGGGCTATCGAGAATGGATCTACGTTGCCACCCCCGTCACCCCCCAATGATATGAATAATGGCAAAGCTGCATTTCCTGAACTTCATAATGTTTATATTGATCCTAAGAGCTGAAAACATTGGAAAAATAAAAGTGAATTTCGTGAGGGTACTATCATTATTAAAGAACTAGTTTCAGTTGGCTCAAAATCTGCTGTCAGTGGCAGAGGATGTTTTATGGGGGACTTTATCGGTCTTGAAGCGACCATTAAAAGTAAAAAACATTTTAAAGATGAACCCGGTAACTGTGCATATTTTAGTTTCTCAAGTGCAGATCATAAAACGCTATCAAAAACAGCAAAAGCATTCCCTGCAAAATCTTGTAATTCATGTCATGCCGGTGCTGCCGTAGATGATTTTGTTTTTACTCAATATTACCCTGTATTAAGTCAAGGTAAAGGAATGAAAATGAAGGCTGGTGGTGGACATTTAGACAGTCTTAAGCCAATTAAATAAAAACAATTTATCGAGCTGTTTTCTTTTGATTTTATATTAAGGTCGAATCTTAAACTGGCTCATTCTTATCGCTTTATAAATAACTTTTATCGCAGGCAAATATGCCCACATTCTCAACTAATAGGTAATGGGCGTAAACGCAGTTACTCATTTATAGGAAACCGACCCAATAGCAGTATTCAAAAAGCTATCTCAATTAACGCTGAAATAAAAGGGAAAAAATGAAAATTGATCGTTAAGCATAACTATGGAGCTAAAAAAGAACTTACACCGCATAAAATTTATAGCGATGATCAAGCTGATAATTATTTCGCGCTTACGATTATTTTTCAACGTGAAAAAGGCTACGACTCAACTAATAGTGATTGGTTTTCGGCTGAGTATTATTCTGATGGTAGAATCATTAAGTATCAAGGCGTAGATTTATCAGATCGTTTACAAATGTGTTTAGGTTGTCATATCCCACTTGGAGGTAAAGACAGATAAGTATTAAACGGTAGATCTAAATAACTAGCTATTAACTAATATGGGTACACGACATTATGGTAACGATATTACACTGGAGTATTGCGGTGACTTACTTAACTGCTTACTCTTAATATTGCCATACTAGGAAAACTGAAGCTGCGAATTGGACCTTAATCGTTGTTCATAACGTATTGTTAGATAGATCGGTAAAAATAATGCATTATATTTTGTACTTTATGCTTTTTTTCACTACCCGTCAGTGCATTAATAACTACAGGTTTTGATATTCTAATAGCTGGTGCTATTGGCTTGCCTAGTTTTTTTTGTCTGAATTCATTCAAATTATTGCAACATAATTTTAAACTGTTGATGATCACTTTTATAGAAGCTTTTGCCAATTATCATTGGGATATAGCTTCAGAAATCATACTGCCCATATTGTCGATTGGTCATGTTGGTCATGTTGGTAAGGCAATAATACATCAAAAAATAAAATAAAATAAAATAACGAGTACCGTTATTACATACAGTGAATACCTATAGCGTCACAATGAAATGTGACAAAACGCCGAGGACAGAAAGTTATGACAATCTATCAAAAATCCACCGAAGTAATTTCAGCACTAACCAAAGAACAATATCGCGTAACACAAGAAAATGGTACAGAGCAAGCGGGTAGCGGAGCGCACCTTAATAATACTTCGCCAGGCATTTATGTCGACATTGTTTCAGGTGAGCCGTTATTTGCTTCATCAGATAAATATGAATCAGGCTGTGGTTGGCCAAGCTTTACCAAACCGATAGAAACAAAAAATGTTAAAGAAATTAATGATAACAGCCATGGCATGATTCGAACTGAAGTTCGCTCGGGTCATGGGGACAGTCACTTAGGACATGTATTTAACGATGGTCCAACAAGCGAAGGTGGGTTACGTTACTGTATTAATTCATCATCACTTCGTTTTATTCATCGTGATAAAATGGTCACTAATGGTTATGGCGAATACGTTAATCAAGTGGAGAATGTATAGATATGACAATTGAACGCGCTATTTTAGCTGGTGGTTGCTTCTGGGGTATACAAGATCTTATACGCAAGCTTCCCGGAGTTACGTCAACCCGAGTGGGTTATACCGGTGGAAATGTCATCAACGCAACTTATCGTAATCATGGCAGTCACGCAGAAGGCATAGAAATTTCATTTGATACTAATATTGTTAGTTTTCGCAGTATCCTTGAATTGTTTTTTCAAATCCATGATCCAACAACACAACACCAACAAGGAAATGATAAAGGTGCTTCATATCGTTCAGCGATTTATTACTGTTCAGCTGAACAAAATGCTGTAGCGATGCAAACGATAAGCGATGTTAATGCATCAGGTTTATGGCCTGGGACTGTAGTTACTGAGTTAGCACTTGCCGGTGATTTTTGGGAAGCGGAAATAGAGCATCAAGATTATCTACAAAGAATACCAAATGGTTATACTTGCCACTTTCCCCGAAGTGACTGGGTATTACCTTCAGTAAAATGAGCTAATAAAAGTAACTTCAATAGTAACTACAGATAACACTATGCATACTGAAAACTTCAGCAAGATTGGTTTAGGTGGTGGTTGCCATTGGTGTACCGAAGGGGTTTTTGAATCACTTATTGGTATCAAAGCGTTAAAGCAAGGCTGGATTACTTCAATCGATGATAATGCTGAGTTATTTGAAGCGATTGAAGTTTATTTTGTTCAATCTATAGTTTCTTTGCAGACTTTGATTGAAATTCATTTACATACTCATGCCTCGACAGCAAACCACTCTATGCGTCAAAAATAACGATCGGCGATATATACCTATAACGATAGTCAAAACCAACAAGTTAACAGCGCTTTAGATACTTTACAAAGTGATTTTGATAAACCAATTATCACACAGGTACTACCATTTTATTCGTTTGAGGCAAATAAAGATCAATTGCTCAATTACTTATATAAATCACCTAAAATGCTAATTAAGCCACCCATAATAACTTGTTTGTTTTTTCAACAATAAACTACACTTAATTTACCCTCTTATAAGTGTGGTGATTGTTATGCCCAAGCCTCGTTCACAACAAATCAGTTTATCTGATACAC
>NZ_JACGVZ010000128.1:0-329 GCF_014077465.1 Colwellia sp. BRX10-4 | reverse complement strand
ACAACAGCTGAAGATACAACAGCCACAGGCAATGTGTTAGATAATGCTGAAACAGCAGATGGTCCACTAACTGTCACCAGTTTTACTGTTGATGGTAATACTTATAATGCAGGTGACACGGTTACTCTTGCTGAGGGTGAACTCACTTTAAATGCAGATGGTAGTTACACCTTCACACCTAATGATAATTTCAACGGTGCTGTTCCTGTAATTACTTACATTGTTACTGACGGTGCAGGTGATACACAGAGCTCTACACTAACAATTTCAGTGACACCAGTGTCTGATCTAAGTGATGATAGTGAAACTGTTTCTGTTGCAGAAGACAC
>NZ_JACGVZ010000111.1:0-390 GCF_014077465.1 Colwellia sp. BRX10-4 | reverse complement strand
GACGGTGCAGGTGATACACAGAGCTCTACACTAACCATTTCAGTGACACCAGTGTCTGATCTAAGTGATGATAGTGAATCTGTTACAACAGCTGAAGATACAACAGCCACAGGCAATGTGTTAGATAATGCTGAAACAGCAGACGGTCCAATGACCGTCACCAGCTTTACGGTTGATGGTAATACGTATAATGCAGGTGACAAGGTTACTCTTGCTGAGGGAGAACTCACTTTAAATGCAGATGGTAGTTACACCTTCACACCTGATGATAATTTCAACGGTGCTGTGCCTGTAATTACTTACATTGTTACTGACGGTGCAGGTGATACACAGAGCTCTACACTAACAATTTCAGTGACACCAGTGTCTGATCTAAGTGATGATAGTGAA
>NZ_JACGVZ010000056.1:0-4122 GCF_014077465.1 Colwellia sp. BRX10-4 | reverse complement strand
AAGCTAACCTTAAGGTTGTAATCGGGAATATAACAAGCCATTCAAGCAGGACTTTTAACAGTTGGTTAGGTTCCACTTCGCTTCACATTTTAACCAACAATTAAAAGCCTCTTAATGGGGCGTTAGGTGTAATGCGTATATAACTATGGATTTTATATTAAAGAGGCTTATTTGTAGCCACCTTTTATTGGCTTCTGCAATTATATTGTTTTCGAGTGGACCTGAAGGGATAATTCTTATACCTATTTTATTTTTGTGGTGCGTATGTGAATTGTTTTTAATAGTTGGTTTAATTAAGCAGATTTTTATAAAAGAAAATAATAGAGGTTCTATAAGTTTGTGGTGTGCTTTTGCAGTTACTAGTTTTCTATTGTTTTATCAGTTTTCTAATTGAAATATTTACACCTAACAAGTGACTATGGTGTCAATTCTTAATTATTGATTCATTTTTGGGTCCCAATAGACACCATCTCTCACCATCGAATTTAAGATCACAATCATTTTTCTAACACAGGCAATGATAGCGATTTTCTTTGGTTTACCTACGGCGACCAGTCGTTGGTAAGTAGCCTTGAAAACAGGGTTACATTGCATTGCTGACATCATTGACATAAACATCGCTGTTCTTATTTGGTGACGTCCTCCACGTATCATTCGTTTACCTTTGAATGAGCCACTTTCTCGATTAATGGGCGCTACACCAACTAATGCTGCCGCTTCTTTATTGGTGATATATCCAAGTTCAGGCATGTTACTTAACAGGCTAAACGCAACAACATTTCCTACACCAGGTACACTTTGAATGATGTCATTTTTTATTTGATACTCATCACAACTTTCAATGAGTTTTTGTAGCTTTTTATCTATTTTTATAAGCTGATTATTAATCACCGTGAGCAGTGGATTAATGCTACTGGTGATTTCTTTTGGCATGATTTGTAGACGATTTTTCTCCATCGTTCGCATTTCCATTAACTGACAACGCCTTGACATTAGATCACTCATTAACCTTAACGTAGCTGGCTTTAACGTTGATAATTCAGGTTTAAGCGCTTCACTATAATAAGCGATTAACTTGGCATCTAACTTATCCGTTTTAGCTAATTGACCGATAGCACCAGCGAACTTTTTAATTTTCACTGGGTTGGCAATAACAAACGGTAATTTTTCTTTTGCGCAAGCGATAATAAAGGCTTGTTCAAGTCGTCCAGTTGCTTCAATAACAATGCGTTTTGGTTTGTATTTTTTTATCTCTTTAATCGCTTTATTAATACCTTTTTCATCGTTGGATACGGTGAAATAAATATCGAGAGGACGAATGTAAATATCGAGTTGTGTTTTACCCGTATCGACACCGACGTTAATTTCATTTTGATTATTTTTGCTATTCATAATAAGCTGACTCTGCCTTGCTAATTCGGGCTCGAGGCCCAGTTGACTATCCGAGTTTATTGCTTGGAGTTTTATACGATGTTCTCACTTGTTATCGGTCTCTCAACAGAGGAGCCATCATTCAATCGAACTATCGTATAAAAAGGCTTTAGTTGCTGCTAAAGCTTGGGCCTCACTTTACCTAAACGGGTTTTAAAAGAATAATAAAGATGGGTGTATTATCCATACAAGGCATTCAAACGGACAAAAAACAGTTGGCTGTTTTCACTTCGTTCAACATTTTAGCCAACAATTTTTTGCCGCTTAATGTGGCGTTATATATACATGCAAATATGGGAGTTCTGTTTGAAAAATACAGCCTTAGCTTTTAGATTCTTAACATTATTCCTATTACTTCTAGGAAGCTTGGCACATATTGTCGTTGTTGTTGGGTTGCTAACTGATGAAGCTGTAATTTCAGATTTTTATTTACTTACTCCTATATCTATAGCTATCGTTTTATTAAATGTATTAATCGCGAATGGCTTAAAGGCACGACGAAAATGGGCTTACTTATTAGGTGGTGTAGAGATGCTGTCTTTTATTATTGTTGGAGGCATTCAAATTTGGACTTCAGATTTTTCAAGTACTATTATAAGTTTAATATTAGTGCTCTTGTCTATTAAGGTATTATTTTCTTTAAAGGCAGAATACAAAAACAATGTTGTAAGTATGCAGTAAAAGTATATATAACAAGCCATTCAAGCAGGACTTTTAACAGTTGGCTAGGTTCCGCTTCGCTTCACATTTTAGCCAACAATTAAAAGCCTCTTAATGGGGCGTTATGTGACTATGGAATATCGATTAATTAGAACGCTAAGCTGCTACTCAAATAAAGATGAACGATTAGTTTTTGACGTTCAACTAAATAGGTTCAAGTTGAAAAAATTTCAAGAGGAATTTTGTGTGAATAAGGATAATCCAATGTATGATTGTTTCCCTATTTCAGTGAAAAACATACCATTCCTTAATAGTTATTTACCTACGGAAGTAGGGATTAATTGGGACTTTATTAATTACAGCTATGTTCTTGAGGTTGTTGATAATTAGTCACATAACAAGCTATTAAACAAGGACAAAAAACAGTTTGCTGTTTTCGTTCCTCAACATTTTAGCAAACAATTTTTTGCCTGTTAATAGGGCGTTATAGCGCATGATGAAATTATCTAGTCAGTCACAAAGAAATATTGGAGCGGCTTTAGCAAGTCCTGTTATTTTGGTGCCTGTAATTAGCATAATTGGAAATATATATAGCTATGCATCTAATCCAGCAATGTTTAATTTTGAAGAGCTTAAGCTTGTAATTGCATTCTCGGTTCTAACTCTAATGTATGCATATCCGATTACAATAGTGTTTGGTTCTATTTCAGCCGTTGTATTGCAAAATTTTGGGTTGTTTAAATTACAGTATGTTTTACCAATTAGTCTGATACCCACTCTATATTTTCATTTGAGGTGGCATTTAAGTTTAAATTGGTTAAGTATATTTATGTTTTGCTCCTTAGTTGTGGCTTTAACTTATTGGTTAATATATAAATGGTTAAAGTAGCGCTATAACAAGCCGTTCAAGAGGGAAAATTTACAGTTGGCTGTTTTCACTCCGTTCAACATTTTAGCCAACAATAAATTTCCCCTTAACGGGGCGTTATGTGTCTAAAGTATGGGTCCTAAAACTAAAGAGTTAGCTGAAGTATTAAGTAGATTAATTGTTGTTTTGAACAATGATGAAAACTATCATTGGGCGCAGTGGATGACTGATGCCCGCAAAAGAATTGTTGCTTCAGATTATAGTGGTATCGAAAAAGTACTTCTAGCTTATGGTGGAATGGGGTCATTCAATGATGTTTACCTCACAACAATCACCAAATATAATTGCGAATTTAGTTCGTTGCAATCGAGAGCTTGGGAGTTAGGAACAGCAATTAAACATGAGTATGAATCAGCCACATAACAAGCTATTCAAACGGACGCTAAACAGTTGGCTAGCTTCGTTCCTCGCAATTTTAGCCAACAATTTTTCGCCGCTTAATAGGGCGTTATGTGCTCATCATTTGTTTAACTTTTAGGAAGAATAAATTGAATTCAGAAATGGAAATCGCAATTATAGCTCAAAGTGGATTGTTCGCCGCTGTAGGCGGAATTTTAATAGGTCTTTGGCATGATATAAAAGATAGTAAATTACCAGCCTATGAAACTACTGAAAGCTCGGATGCAGAAAAGAAAAAGAAAAAGAAACAAACCAGAGCAAATTTACACGAACGTGGAGCGTTCGTTTTTGCATGTGCAATTTTATCTGGGTTTATAGGTGCAATGATTGGTCTTTATTACTTAGGCTTTATGGATGATGAGTCTCTTCCAAATGTATACGGTAGAGCATTTATTGCTTTTGGTTCAGGGTTTTTGATGCCTAAAATTTTTGAGCATACAGAAAGTCTCTCTATTTCAAAGTTAATAAATAAATTTTTCAAGTAGGGCGCACATAACAAGCCATTCAAAAGGACAAAAAACAGCTTGCTGTCCTTCGTTCCTCAGGCATTATAGCAAGCTATTTTTTGCCTCTTAATGGGGCGTTATATGCCTTTCAGTTTGGCAACAAGGAGTATTTATGCAGTTCATAGTTACCGCTTACGACTTTGATGATGACGATGCTATTAATCGAAGATTATCAAGTCGTGAAGCTCATCTATCAGG
>NZ_JACGVZ010000082.1:0-1273 GCF_014077465.1 Colwellia sp. BRX10-4 | reverse complement strand
TTGCTATAAAAAGCTGTCTATATTTCTTTCGAAGAGTAAAGCACATAACAAACTTTCAAACTTGGAGGTGAGTAATGGATGAATTAACTAATAAATTTTCTGCATTTGGTGGTTTAGACTGGGCTAATAACAAACATGATGTATGTGTTCAGTTAGGTCACGACGGTAAACGAACATTTGAAATTATTTCACATACACCAGAAGACCTTGATGAATGGCTAACTAAGCTACACCATCAAGCAAAAGGTAATATTGCGGTGGCTGTTGAATTGACTAAAGGGCCGATTGTTTATGCTCTGCAAAAGTATAGCTTTATTACAGTGTAGCCAGTCCAAGCTTTAACTTTAGCTCGTTATAGACAAGCCTTTAATCCCAGTGGTGCTAAAAATGACCCTACGGATGCTGAGTTAGCACTAGATCTTATGCTCAAGTACCCTAGCAAAGTAACACCACTAAAACCAAGTAGTAATGATATTCGAGTTCTTGCTCAACTCGTTGAACAACGTCGCTTACTCGTCGAAGATAAACGTCGATATGTAAACCGCCTTATCGACGCTTTAAAGCAGTATTACCCGCAACCATTAGCATGGTTATCTCATTGTGATAGTGGCCTATTCTTTAACTTTATTTCTAAGTGGCCGTCGTTACAAAGTCTAAAACGAGCGAGAGAAAACACAATAAGAAAGTTCTTTTTAAGTCATGGAGGAAATGCGGTTTCATTAACCGACCAGCGGATAGAAGCTATCAAAAATGCTGTTCCCTTAACAGAAGACAAAGCCGTAATATTGCCGTATAGCTTATTCGTCGAAACACTCATAGAACAATTGAAGACAGTCATAGTTGCCATAAAAACATACAACGAAAAAAATATATACGTTATTTACCGATATGCCAGATGCTGAACTATTTAAATCCCTCCTGGCACTGGACCTTGCCCCGCTCCAAGACTTTTGGCTGCCTTAGGAGATGATAGAGCTAGATTTACAAGCGCGCAGTAAATGCAGAATTACGCAGGGTTATCTCCTGTAACAGAAAGAAGGGGTTAAAAGTGCTGGGTTCACTGGCGATGGCAGTGCTCTAAGTTTATTAGGCAAAGCTTTATCGAGTGGTCAGCTAAGAGTGTAGGAGTGTCATATTGGGCTGGGCTATATTACAACCAACAACGAGCTAAGGGTAAGTCTCATCAATCAGCGGTAAGAGCTTTGGCTTTCAAGTGGGTGCGTATTGTATTTAGGTGTTGGAAAACGAAAGTACCTTATGATGAATCCAAATA
>NZ_JACGVZ010000032.1:0-39663 GCF_014077465.1 Colwellia sp. BRX10-4 | reverse complement strand
TAAGAATTGAGGATTGAGTATGAATGATGCAAAAGTAGTTGTTGCCCTAGATTTCGATAAAAAAGCGGATGCACTTGCATTTGTTGAGAAGATCCAACCAAAGGATTGTCGCTTAAAAGTGGGAAAAGAAATGTTTACTCATTTTGGACCTGCGTTTGTTAAAGAATTGACGGGCCGTGGCTTCGATGTTTTTTTAGATTTAAAGTTCCACGATATTCCTAACACCGTAGCAAAAGCGGTAACTGCTGCAGCAGAAATGGGGGTATGGATGGTTAATGTTCATGCCAGTGGCGGACGTGAAATGATGGTTAAAGCTAAACAGGCATTAGAAAAATACGGTGATAACGGCCCATTACTTATTGCTGTCACTGTTTTAACCAGTATGAGTGAAGAAGACTTATTTGGCTTAGGTATTACACGAACGCCAGCCGAGCAAGTGATGCTGCTAGCAAAGTTGACAAAAGAAGCTGGCCTTGATGGTGTTGTTTGTTCAGCACAGGAAGCACAAAGCCTGAAAAGCGCTTTAGGTAAAGATTTTAAGCTTATCACGCCAGGTATTAGACCTGCTGGTACCGTCAGTGACGATCAAAAACGTATTATGACGCCAGAGCAGGCAATGGCCGTTGGCGTTGATTATTTAGTTATTGGCAGACCCATTACTCAAGCTGAAAACCCACAGCAAGTTTTGCAGTCGATTAATTTATCGCTTAATTAAGGTCAATCAGTATAATTTTATTAATGGCTATAAATTGACAAAGGTAAAATTTTATCCTAAACCTATTGACGTCTTGTTAATAATAAATTGACAGTTTATTGTTTGTGAGGCGCAATGGAATTTACAATAAAAGGATATAATCATGATTAATCTTTCAAAAATCTTACTTATTTGTCTCACCTTTACATTTTCTTCATTAAGCTTTGCTGACAATGTCGGCGGTAATGAGCCCAATGCCAATATGAATCAAGTTGACGAGCGTATTGATATAAACCATGCTGATATGAAGACCTTATCCTTATTAAAAGGCATAGGCATGAAAAAAGCAGCAGCTATTGTCAAATATCGAAATGAAAATGGTAGGTTTATCTCGGTCGAAGACTTGTTGAATGTTACAGGTATTGGCGAGAAAATATTAGCGTTAAATAAGTCAAAATTAACGATATAGTATTCCTTGAAAATAGAAAAAGGCTAAACAACTCAATTGTTTAGCCTTTTCAATTTTGCTTTTAAGTAAAATATAGAATTATTGACGCGATGTTAATTTTTTCTTGTGCAGAATAAACATCAGTATGCTGACATTTAATAGCCCAAACATCTTTATAGCCTAAACAGCTTAACTTTTTAGCCTTTTCAATTTTACTTACGAGTAAAGTACAGGGTTATTGGCGCGATGTTAATTTTTCTTGTGCAGAATAAACATCAGTATGCTGACATATAATAGCCCAAACATCTTTATAGCCTAAACGGCTTAATTGTTCAGCAGCAAGACTCGCCAGGCCGCCAGTTGCACAATGAAGATATACGCTGGTTTTTATCAGTAGTGCAGTTACCAATATTCATTTCTAAAACACCACGCGGAATATTAACTGAATTTATCACTGGGCTTGTAGCGACTTCTTGCGCTTCACGTACGTCAATAAATAGGCTTTTCTCTTTTTGTTCACTTAGATAAGCATCATGAGCCGATGTGGTTTGTATGTTTTTTCTAATTTCAGCTATCAGTGTCGATATAGTTTTCAACATTTATAGAGGTCTTAATATTTAATGATTAAAAAGAGTCAATAATGTTTCTCTGCTAAAGATATATTAGGTTGTGCTAATATAGCTGTCAATAATGTAATGTTTGAATGCCAGTTTGCATGAATTTATAAATTTTAGACATAAAAAAAGAGCCGAAGCTCTTTTAAATAAGAATGTAAAAATTAAATTTTAGGAATTCTTATTTTCTTTTCTGGTGACTGACGATAAATAATTAATGTTTTACCAATTACTTGAACTTTAATTGACGCTGTTTCACGGCAAATAGCTTCAACAATTAATGCTTTACTGACACGATCATCGGTTGGGATTTTAATTTTAATTAATTCATGATGATTTAATGAATAATCAATTTCGGCAACTACTGCCTCTGTTAAGCCGTTGTTACCCAATAAAACCACTGGTTTCAATGGGTGAGCAAGACCTTTTAAATACTGTATTTGTTTTTTATTTAGGCTCATTAACAATTTTCGTTACAAGTTAGCTTGAATTAATACTATTTTACCTCCATCTAGTCTGTAATACTAATAAAACGTTAAATCGTTTTGCATTATTAACAAATTAATTAAGTTAAATTAATGAGTAAAAAGAAATTAAGTAATAGTAGTACCCGTTGGATGCAAGAACACTTTGATGATGAGTATGTAAAAAAAGCTCAGAAACTCGGTGTGCGTTCTAGAGCATACTTTAAAATTGAAGAAATAAACGTTAAAGATAAGCTGATTAAAAAAGGTATGAAAGTGGTCGACCTAGGTGCTGCACCAGGAGGTTGGTCAGAATATGCGGTCAAAGCCGTTGGAGGTGGTGGGCAAGTTATTGCTTGTGATATCCTGGCAATGGACCCTATTGCTGGTGTTGACTTTTTACAAGGCGACTTCAGAGAAGAACCGGTCCTTAATGCATTACTAAACCGTATTGGTGGCAAAGATATCGACGTTGTTATGTCTGACATGGCAGCTAATTTTACCGGTAATGACGGTGCTGATGCCGCAAGAAGTATGTATCTTGTTGAATTAGCACTAGACATGTGTAATCAGGTCTTAAAGAAAAATGGCGCGTTTGTTGTTAAAGTCTTTCAAGGAGCGGGATTTGAGCAATTTATGCAAGATTTAAGAGGAGTATTTAAAACAGTAAAAACCCGTAAACCAGATTCGTCACGTGCACGTTCACGCGAAGTATATTTGGTTGCTACCGGATTTAAATAGCTCCGAGCGTTAAATTATAGTAAATTACGACTCATCAACTTAAAAGTTTAGGTTGATTTCAGAACTAGCCGTTTATCTGTGCTAGTTAACGGTTAAGTAAAAGTTCATTCAAAGTACAAGAGGTCATTAAGTTGAGCGATATGGCAAAAAATCTTATTTTATGGTTGGTAATAGCGGTTGTTTTAATGTCGGTATTCCAAGGATTCACTCCGAGCACCACTACTGAACAACAAGTTGATTACACGCGTTTCATTAAAGATGTCCGTCAAGGACAGATTCGTGACGCAAATGTTGATCGTAATGGTGTTATCAAAGGCACAAAACGTAGTGGTGAAGCCTTTGTAACTGTTATTCCTGGTGGTTTCGATCGTGATTTAATTAACGACTTAGTTAAACAAGGTGTTAATGCTTCTGGTGAATTGCCAGAAGAAACTAGCTTTTTAACCACTATTTTTATCTCTTGGTTCCCAATGATTTTGTTGATAGGTGTGTGGATTTTCTTCATGCGTCAGATGCAAGGCGGTGGTGGAAAAGGGGCGATGTCTTTTGGTAAGTCTAAAGCGAAGCTTTTAAGTGAAGATCAGATAAAAACAACTTTTGCTGATGTTGCTGGTTGCGACGAAGCGAAAGAAGAAGTATCTGAGCTTGTTGATTACTTAAAAGAGCCAACTAAATTTCAGAAACTTGGTGGCCGTATTCCTTCAGGTGTCTTACTCGTAGGACAACCAGGTACAGGTAAAACCTTACTGGCAAAAGCTATTGCTGGTGAAGCTAAAGTACCATTCTTCACTATATCAGGTTCTGACTTTGTTGAAATGTTTGTTGGTGTTGGTGCATCTCGTGTGCGAGACATGTTTGAGCAAGCTAAAAAATCAGCCCCTTGTATCATTTTTATCGATGAAATTGATGCGGTAGGTCGCCAACGTGGCGCAGGTATGGGTGGTGGACACGACGAGCGTGAACAAACACTTAACCAAATGTTAGTTGAAATGGATGGTTTTGAAGGTAATGAAGGCGTTATCGTAATTGCCGCAACTAACCGTCCAGATGTTTTAGATCCGGCATTACTTCGTCCAGGTCGTTTTGACCGTCAAGTAACGGTTGGTCTACCTGATATTCGTGGTCGCGAACAAATTCTTAAAGTGCATATGCGCAAAGTACCTTTGGGTGACGATGTTAAAGCATCAGTTATTGCACGTGGTACACCGGGCATGTCGGGTGCAGATTTAGCTAACTTAGTTAATGAAGCCGCATTATTCGCTGCACGTTCGGCTCGCCGCACTGTATCGATGGATGAATTTGAAAAAGCGAAAGACAAAATATTAATGGGTGCTGAACGTCGTTCGATGGTTATGAGCGAAGAAGAAAAAGCGATGACAGCTTATCATGAAGCAGGGCATGCGATCGTTGGGCGTTTAGTGCCAGATCATGACCCTGTTTACAAGGTGAGTATTATTCCTCGTGGCCGCGCTTTAGGTGTCACTATGTATTTACCAGAACAAGACAGATTCAGTCATAGTAAACAGCATTTAGAAAGTAATATTTCGTCACTTTACGGTGGTCGTATTGCTGAAGAAATGATTTACGGTTTTGAGAAAGTTTCTACCGGTGCATCTAACGATATTGAACGTGCGACTCAACTTGCTCGTAAAATGGTTACTCAGTGGGGCTTTTCACAAAAATTGGGTCCAATGTTATTTGCCGAAGAGGAAGGTGAAGTGTTTTTAGGTCGTTCATCATCTAAATCGTTGAACATGTCTGACGAAACTGCACAAGCGATTGATATTGAAATCAAAGCATTTGTTGACCGTAACTATCAACGTGCAGAAAAAATATTGAACGAGAACCGTGATATTTTAGAGACAATGAAAGATGCGTTAATGCATTACGAAACTATCGATGCTAGACAAATCGATGACTTGATGGAACGCAGAGAAGTTCGTCCGCCAATGGCTGAGTGGGATAATCACTCTGATTCAAAGAAGCCACCTAAAGCTGATGACAACGCCTCTTCTGATACTAAAGAAGATAAAGCTGAGAAAAAAGAAGTAGCGCCAGATCTAGATAAACCTAGTGACGCCTCTGCTGATTAATAGCCTTTAAATATAGCCTCGATTAACGAGGCTTTATTTTATAAAAGCTAATTTACTTTGTTGACAGTAAATTGTTTTTTATAAAATAAATTTCTATACAGAATAATCACAAAGAGCATAAGTTTTGTTGAAAAATCTACCTTGTGGTACACATTTCCTTAATATTGAAACCCCGCAGGTGATGGGGATTTTAAATGTAACCCCAGACTCATTTTCTGATGGCGGACAATTCTCTCGTATTGACTCTGCATTAAGACAAGCCGAACAAATGATAGCCGATGGCGCCACCATTATTGATATCGGGGGCGAATCAACCCGTCCAGGCGCAAAAGAAGTTTCTGTTAAAGATGAGTTAGCGCGTGTTATTCCCGTATTAAAAGCCATTAATGCACGTTTTAATATCATTGTCTCTATTGATACCAGTAAAGCCGCGGTGATGTCTGAGGGCATCACCTATGGGGCAGGTATCATCAATGATGTTCGAGCTCTGCAAAATGAAGGTTGCTTAACGGCATTAGCACAAGACCAAGGTGTTGGTATTTGTTTAATGCATATGCAAGGTTTACCTCGAACCATGCAGCACAATCCTCACTACGTTAATTTAATAGACGACATTACCATTTTCTTTCAGGAAAGAATTTTAGCCTGTACACAAGCGGGTATTAATCGTTCTCGTCTTATTTTAGACCCTGGCTTTGGTTTTGGTAAATCGTTAGAACAAAATTATAGTTTATTGGCGAATATGGCTAAATTTCAATGCCTAGATTTGCCGATATTGGCAGGACTGTCGAGAAAGTCGATGATCGGTAATCTTCTTAATCGAGAGATTAATGAACGCCTAGCGGGTAGCTTAGCAACAGCTATTATAGCCGCTCAGCAAGGGGCAAGAATTATTCGTGTTCACGATGTAAAAGAAACAGTCGATGCTTTAAAGGTTTTACAAGCTACCACCATAAATAGATAACTCAACATTAAATATACTAAAAAAGTAAATATAAAGGACAAATAAAATGTCAGAAAGAAGATATTTTGGAACCGATGGCATAAGAGGCCTAGTAGGACAATACCCAATCACTGCTGAGTTTGTGATGAAATTAGGTTATGCCGCTGGCCGCGTACTAGCTGCCCAAGGCACGAAAAAAGTACTTATCGGTAAAGATACCCGAATTTCAGGCTACATGCTTGAGTCAGCCCTAGAAGCTGGTTTTTCTGCTGCGGGAATCGATATTGGCTTATTGGGACCCATGCCGACGCCAGGGATTGCTTACCTTACTAAAACTTTTCGCGCTGAAGCGGGTATCGTTATTAGTGCATCACATAATCCATTTTATGACAACGGCATTAAGTTTTTCTCACAAAATGGTGAGAAGTTACCCGATGATGTCGAACTGGCTATTGAAGCACAATTAGATAAAGAAATGGGCTGTGTTGAATCGGCTAAATTAGGTAAAGCAACGCGAATTGAAGACGCTGCTGGGCGCTATATTGAGTTTTGTAAAAGTAATTTTCCTAGCCAATATTCTTTAAAAGATTATAAAATTGTTGTTGATTGCGCGCACGGTGCAACTTACCACATCGCACCTAACGTGTTTCGTGAATTAGGTGCACAAGTGATTGAAATCGGTACGTCGCCAAATGGTACCAATATTAACGACCAATGTGGTGCAACATCAATGGACGCTATCAGTAAGGCTGTTGTTGAACATCAGGCTGATTTAGGTATTGCACTAGATGGTGATGGCGACCGCTTGATGATGGTTGACCACACTGGTTATGTACTTGATGGTGATGAGTGTGTCTACGTTATAGCTTCAAACGATTTACAAAGTGGCGTTATTAGTGGTGGTGTTGTTGGCACACTGATGAGTAATATGGGCCTTGAAATTGCGCTTGCGGATATGGGTATACCTTTTGCTCGCAGCAAAGTAGGCGATCGATATGTTACCGAAATGCTCAACAAAAAAGGTTGGCAGTTGGGCGCTGAAAATTCTGGCCATGTGATTAATTTAAAAAACACCTCTACGGGTGATGGTATTATCGCCGCGTTAAATGTATTAACTGCTGTTTGCAGTGGTGATAAAACCTTGCACGAACTCCGCCAAGGGATGACTAAATTACCACAAGTGTTAGTTAATGTTAGGTTTACAGGTGACAATGACCCGTTAACGGCTCAGAATGTCGTCGCTGCTGTACATACGGTCAATGAACAACTTTCAGGGCGTGGTCGCGTGTTATTACGTAAATCAGGTACTGAGCCTTTAATACGGGTTATGGTTGAAGGACCAGAATTAACAGAAGTTACCGAGCTAGCAAATATCATTGCTGATGCTGTCAAAGCCGCTTGCTAACAAAATAGACGTCAGACGGTTGAATAATAAGCAAATGAACAAGATATTAAGTTAAACACTTGTATCTTGTTCGTAGGTTAGTTAGTATCTCGCCGCTTTAATTAGGAAAGATAAATGAAAAGACAAGCAATAGTAGCTGCAAACTGGAAAATGAATGGAAGTTTGTCGCTGATAAAAGAAATGATTTCAGGATTAAATAGTGTCAAGCTAGCTGAAAATGTCGACGTTGTTGTTTGTCCTCCTGCTCCTTTTCTATCAGCATTTAGAATAAGTGCTAAAAGTGACAATTTACAAGCAAACATCCACTTAGGTGCGCAAAATGTAAGCGAGCATCAAAGTGGAGCATATACTGGTGAAATATCCACAGATATGCTCAAGGAAGTTTCTGTAAATTATGTTATTGTAGGGCATTCTGAACGAAGATGCATTTACAAAGAAACAAGTACACAAGTTGCTCATAAAGTTAAAGCTACTTTGGATGCTGGTTTAACACCTATATTGTGTATTGGTGAATGTGAAGATGAACGAGCTGCTGAACAAACAGAGATAGTACTCGCTTCACAATTACAGCCAGTAATTGACGAAATAGGTATAGAAAAATTTACAGATGTTGTTATTGCTTACGAGCCTGTTTGGGCTATTGGTACTGGCAAAACAGCATCTCCAGAAATGGCACAAGCAACACACTTATTTATTCGTCAATTTTTAGCTAACGCTGATGATACTATCGCGAATAAAGTGCCATTATTATACGGTGGTAGCGTAAATGCTGCTAACTGTGAAGAATTATTTGCACAAACTGATATTGACGGTGGTCTTATTGGTGGTGCTAGTTTAAAAGTCGACGAATTCAAAATAATTTGCTCGTCAGCCAAAGGATCTTAAAATGTTGTATCAATCGTTAATTATCGCTTATTTAATTGTTTCAATTTGTTTAATTGGTTTAGTTTTAATCCAACAAGGTAAAGGCGCAGATATGGGCGCATCTTTTGGTGCCGGCTCTTCAGCAACAATATTCGGTTCAAGTGGCTCAGGTAATTTTTTAACTAAAGCGACTACATGGTTAGCTATTGCGTTCTTTGTTATCAGCTTAGTGTTAGGTAACTTAACGGCAAATAGAATTAAATCTACCGATGAGTGGAACAACTTAAACACTCCTGTAGAGCGAACTATACCAGGTGATGAATCAATCCCTAGCGAAAGTGTAGAGCCAGGTCAGTCATCAGGGAATAGCGATATTCCTGCAGCGACTAAAAAAGCGAATGATAACGACATTCCAAAGTAAAGTTTTAAAAATGCAGATGTGGCGGAATTGGTAGACGCGCCACCTTGAGGGGGTGGTGACTTAGGTCGTGAGAGTTCGAGTCTCTCCATCTGCACCAATACTATAGAAGAGGCTTACAGTAATGTAAGCCTTTTTTATTGCGTTAAATAACTGAATTACTAGACGCGTTAATTTGAAGGGGTGGTGACTTAGGTTGAGAATAATATCTATGTCTGTTGTCTGTTATCAGCCCTCTGAGAATATTAACTTTTCCTTAAAGTTCTTTCTGTACTTTTACCTGAGTTAAACGCATAAGTCTGTCAATATTTAGTAAACTTGTTACAATGCTATTTTTAAATTTAAGCAGACTATGAATATAAGTAATGATCCACTCCACGGCGTTAAACTTGAACAGATCTTAACCGAACTAGAGAAAAAAATTGGTTGGGATAAAATGGGTGAGTTACTTAATATTCGTTGTTTTACCAATAAACCGCGCCTTAAATCAAGTTTGAAATTTCTGCGTACAACCCCTTGGGCACGCAGTAGAGTTGAAATTTTATATTTAAAAACATTTTGTAGTAAGCATAAAGAAACGGGGAAATTAATAAGGGGGATACTCGCCCAAAATATAGCAGTAGCAGAAAAGGGTTCAACCAAGCCCGCTCCTTTCGTTTGGCCAACATAGAAAAAAAGACTTATGCGACTCTAAGATATTATATTTTAACAGGATACTCAGTCTTAACTATTTTAACAGGACACTCGGCCTACATTGATAATCCTTACCGATGCACTTCACTGATATAACTAAGCGACATAATTACATGTGAATTATGGCTACGCCAAGGAAACAGCAAATCAGTTTAGTAGACACCCCTTATTATCATTGTGTTGCGCGTTGTGTGCGACGCGTTTTTCTATGTGGCGAAGATGTCTTGTCTGGACAAAGCTTTGAACACCGCAGAGGTTGGGTGGAAGGTAGGTTACACTTTCTTATCGACGTCTTTGCGATTGACGTCTGTGCCTATGCCGTAATGAGTAATCATTATCATGTTGTGCTATTTATTGATGAGGAAAAAGCAAAGCAATGGAGCATGAGTGAAGTGCTTGAGCGTTGGCACCGCTTACACAAAGGCACATTACTCACACAGCAGTACTGTCGTGGTCAAGAATTAGCAAAACCGTTACTGGATATCGTTAAAGTAACGTCTGAGGTCTATTGAAAGAGGCTGATGAAAATCAGTTGGTACATGGGCTATATTAATGAAGGTATTGCTAGATCTGCTAATCAAGAAGACAACTGTACCGGTCGATTTTGGGAAGGACGATTTAAATCTCAAGCTTTATTAGATGAAGCAGCGCTTTTTGCTTGTATGGCCTATGTTGATTTAAATCCCATTCGCGCCAATATAGCCAAAACGCCCGAAAGCTCAACGCACACCAGCATCAAGCTACGCTGCGAGCAGGAAAAAAAAGTCAACAACCCAATGCACTACTCCCTTTTGTTGGTCACCCAGGAAAAAAAATGGTTAAGGGCCTAGCATTTGAGCTTACCGATTACCTACAATTAATTGAGTTAACCGGACGTTGTATCAGAGAAGATAAAAACGGTTTCATAGAAGACGGCCAGCCCAATATACTCAGTCGATTAAATACATCAGCCAAAAACTGGTTAATCATTACCACCCAATTTAGCAAGCAGTTTCATGGTGCGGTTGGCCACGAAGATGCCTTAAGTGTTTACTGCGAACATCAACAGTTAAAGTGATGATAAAACTTAAGTCATTGCAATAAACTCTTTGCTTAAATTAACTAAATTAACGACACTCATTCAAAAATTTTATAAATTTAACCAGTCTGTCTTGGAGGATGATACTTGCTCATAACTGAGTATTTTAGGTTGTTAATTGACTGAAAATGAGTTTTAGCACCATAGTATCTTATCAAAAGCCTTTTTTAATGATAACGACTAACAGTATATTGAAATATCGATGTGATGTTGTTAAATTTGAATTAAATTGAGTGTCTGCTTAAGTCAATATACCTGAAGATTAATATTATATGGTTTTGACAACGTTCTTTTAAGATTATTGCACTTTGGTGTGTTAGCGCCATAGAGTATATATGCTAACGTCAGCCATATTTTAAAATAGCTGACAATATAAATAGGATGGTACTTGCAAGAATGGTTTGAGCCTTAGTAAAGTCTGTTGAAAGGTCGTCTAAAGTTGATACCGGTAATAGTTTATTAGCGACTTCTTTTAAGGTACTAAAGGCGAGGGCCGAGTTCGTACCCATATGTTAAATACCGAGATTATAAAGACAATAACTACTTAAACCCGACAATATCTTTATTTATGTCGCCATAACTTTAATTTTTCAAGCACCAACATTGGCTCGATTGGTTTGGTTAAATAATCATCCATACCCGCTTCTATACATTTTTCTTTGTCACCTTGCATCGCATTAGCTGTCATTGCAATGATAGGTATTGCGGTGTTTTCTCCTCCAGCATCACCTGCTCTTATTCTCCTTGTTGCTTCATAACCGTCCATTTCTGGCATTTGGCAATCCATTATCACAACCGTATAGGGTTTAATAACAGTCGCTTCTTTTAATCTATTTAAGGCGTCAACACCATTAGTCGCTAAATCTGTGGTTAAGCCGATTTTTTTTAAGACAGCTAGCGCTACCATTTGGTTTACCTGGTTATCTTCAACAAGAAGCACATGCATTTCTCTAGGCCAGTGACCTTCCATTTCACCAATATTAGGCTTTTTTATTGCTGCTAGGTCGATATTGTTATGCGCCGCTATTAATGTATCAGTAGTATTTTTAATAACCGCTAAAGCATTAAATAAATTGCGGGTTGTTGCTGGTTTTGGAAAATAGGCACTACTACCCATGTCTGCAAAGTATTTAGCGTCGTGCTTTTCATCGATTGACGTCATCATCACTAGTGCCATTGGGTCATAGCTTTTATTCGCTCGAATTATTTTAGCTAATGCTTCTCCATTCATTGATGGCATTTCCATGTCCACTAATGCTAGATCAAATATCGTTGAATTTGATGAATAAAAACATTCATCGCAAAGAAATAAAGCTTCTTTAGCACTTTCAGCTTCAGTGACGTTTATCCCCCAGCACTCTAATTGCCTGCGCAACACCTCACGGCTAGTTTTATTATCATCGACAATTAAAATATTTAACCTTAGGCCTTCTATCGGTGGCACTACGCAGGTCGACAATTCACTTTCTTGTACTAGACATGATACTTTAAAACAGCTGCCATGGCCTATATTACTGGATACCGTTACATCACCATTGAGTAGCTTACATAGTTTTTTTGTTATACTTAATCCTAACCCGGTCCCGCCATATTTTCTGGTTGTGGAAGCGTCAACTTGGCTAAACGAGCCAAACAGTAAAAATATTTTTTCTGCTGGAATACCTATGCCGGTATCTTCAATTTCACAACTAAATATAAAGTGATGATCTTTTTGGGCAGGTTCGAGTTTAGCTTTAATTATTATCTGACCTTGCTCGGTAAATTTTATGGCATTACTTAAAATATTGGTGAGAATTTGTCGTATTCGTCCTGGATCTGATTTAATGAAAGAGCAGGGAATACCCGTTAAATCGAGTATTATTTCAACGCCTTTTCTTTGCGCGGCAAGTGAAATAGATTCGGCAAGCTCTCCCACTAAATTACGTAAATTAAAATCTATATACTCAAGTTCTATTTTACCCGCTTCAATCTTTGAAAGATCAAGAATATCATTAATAAGTGCCAATAAAGCGTGGGCACTGGTATCTGCTATGCCTACGTTTTGGGCTTGTTCTTTTGTTAGGTCACTATCAATGAGTAAACCCAGCATGCCTAAAATCCCGTTCATTGGTGTTCTTATTTCATGACTCATATTAGCTAAAAATTCTGATTTAAGTTGTGTTGCCTCTTCAGATTTTTTTAATGCTGCAATTAAATCCTTAGCCTGTGTCTTTAGCGAAGCTGTTTTCTCAGTTACTTGCTCTTCAAGTGTTAACACAAATTGCTTTTGTCTGTCTATTTCTGTCTGCTGCAAACGTGTTCTTAAATAAATGGTAATAAATACAACAAATAAGGTTAATAATACATATAAACTATATGCCCACCAGGTTTTCCAAGGAGGTGGTGATATATACAAGTTAATCGACAGTAATTTCTTCCCCCACTCTCCACTGTTGCTTGTCGCTTTGACGAGCAGTTTATATGTACCTCCATCTAAATTAGTAAATGAAGCAATATTTCTATTACCCACTTCAATCCAATTATCATCATAGCCTTCAAGTTTATAAGCATATTTGTTTTTGTTAGGTGAAATAAAATCTAAAACAGAGAACTCAAAAGAGAAAAAGTAGTCATGATAGGTCAGTTCAATATCAGTGACATAAGAATAAGGTTTATCAAGTTTTATTGGCTGACCCATTTTATTAAAGCCGGTTAAAACCAGGTTGAATTTGTCATTGGTTGTTTCTATATCTAAAGCGCTAAAATACTCGATGCCGCGTTGGCTACTGGTAAAAAATGTCTCATTTGCACCTTTTACTAGGCTATTAGGATAATAATTCATTCCTAATAAGCCATTATAGCTGTCAAAATTAGTCACTTTTCCTGATAAAGGGTCTAATCTTGAGATCCCCTTATTGGTCGTTAGCCATAAATGACCACTTATATCATCAGCAATTGCACGGATTAAAGAAGTAGGTAATCCATTTCTTTTACCAAAATGTTTAAAGGCTTTTTTTTCTGGAAGATATAAGTTGAGTCCTTCTTGTGTTGCAATCCAAACTTTGCCATTTCTACTTTGATGGATATCCTGTACGATATTTCCTAATAAACTATCAGATTTTTTTTTATTATTTTGAAATGAAATGAATTTTTGTTCGTCTGCTTGCCAAAGATTTACACCGTTACCGGTTCCAACCCACATATTTTGTTCACTATCTTTAAATATTTTTAAAACTTCGGGATGAGATAATCCCATAGATTCATTTAAATGAGTAAAGGTTTTAGTCGATGGGTTATAACGATAGACACCATTTTTATAAGTACCAATCCAAAGGTACCCATATTGGTCCATGTTAAGGGCTCGTAACTCTCTGAACTCTTTATGGTTTGGATCTGTTTTAGGGTAGGTTAATAACTCAACATGTTGAGTGTCTAAGTTGAATTTAGCTAAACCTTCATCTTGTGCAACCCATAAACTATTATTACCATCAAGAAATATAATGGGATTTTCTAATAGTCTATTAGCGCCATAGCCATTCTTATCACTAAAGATCGGTGCTGATAATGTGGTTAGTTTTTGTGATGATACCTGCCACTTATATAACTGCGATGACGAAGATACAATGACAAGATCACCACTAGCATCTGTGATTATTCCATTTGGCGCGGTCAGTTCAGGGCTATTAATCGATTTAAATTTACGATGTGGTACTAACTTATATATGCCGTGAGTCTCGCTAGTGACCCAGATGGTTCTAGAGCTATCTTCGAAAATTATTCTTAGACCCTTGTTATTGCCAAGGTCAAGTTGTTCAATTTGAGGGCCGGTGTTTGATTGTCGAAACAAGCCTTTGCTGGTAACAAACCAGATGTAGCCCTCTTGGTCCTCTATCATAGAATTCACTTGATCTAAATATTGATTATCAAGTGTTTTTAATCGTGTAAAAAGACCATTTTCTTTATCGAAGGAGAATGGACCTTGTTGAGTACCTAAATAAAGCTTGTCTTTTGACGTTTTTAAAATACTGCGTATTTCATTTGCGCCTGTTGGTGTTTTATTTTCTGGAGCAGGGAAAAAATGAGAAAAGGTTTGCTTAGTTTTGTCATATAAATTTAAGCCAAAGCTAGTTGCAACCCAGAGGCTATTGCTATTGTTGTTTTCAATATCCCATATTCTATTATGGGATAAACTTGATGGTGAATCATCAGTCTTTGTAATATGCTCAAAGCTATTATTACCTATATATCGACTTAGCCCTTTATCATATGATCCTAACCAAATATTGTCCTCTTGGTCATGAAACAAGGATTGAATTCGATTAGATGAAATAGAAGCAAGGCGAAGCGGATCATGAATGAAATTACTAAAGCTTCCTGTTTTTGGTTCATATAGGCTAGCGCCTCCTCCCCAAGTGCCAATCCATATATTTCCAGCGTGGTCCAACATCAGGTTTCCAGCATCATTATGCGATAAACCGTTTGAACTCATACTATCAAATTCAAATAGGGTTATTTTTCGACCATCATAGCGCATAACGCCATTTTCAGCGGTACCAAACCAAAGTAACCCTTGGTTATCCTGAATAATTGAATATATCTCAGAAGAAATAAAGCCATCTTCCTCGGTCAGCATTTTAACCGAGTATTCATTTATGAGCTTTGAAGGCGACTCATTACCATATGCTGGAGCAATCGTTCCAATAAATAGCATAACAAAGCAGATAACGTGATTAACAAGCGATAAATTATATTTCATAAATATTTAGATTATCAAATCCAAGTAAGGTCAACAAAAAGTACAAAAGATCTTATTTAATAGGTTATAACATTGCTAAAGGCGGATAAACCTAATTAAGCCAAAAGCTTAGTTTTATTTGCTCATGCACTATATAACGCCCCTGTAATGTAAGCCATAAGCTTATCGTCTAGTATGCTACTTTGGCTTTGATAGTTATATAAAATTTTTGTCAACATGTTGCGGATTAAATAACACTAAAGGCCGTTTGGGTCTTTACTTAGGTGACCCAAGTGTATTATTTTATTTTAGGAGAAAAGTTTTAGGCCCAAGGAGTATTCACTTTTATGTACTAAACGTTAACGGTGAGACTTTATTAATACAATGCTATTTATAACACTAAGATCTACAGTGCATATTATTGATAATCATGTGTTAATGTAGTTTTTAAAGACAAATTAACTACCTTTTATGACTGATGTAAATAACGTAATATTATAGTGAGTCGTCATATGGAAAATAAATTACAGAAATCAGTGCTTGTTTTACCAGTCATTACCATTAATCTCCTCGCTTTGTCTGAAACTACCGTTAATAAATATGATCCATAGCGGGTGCTTTTTGTATTATTGTCAACATCTAGTATTTACTTAATTAATCGTTAAATCTATCACATATCGTTTTTAATAAAGGGAGACGATAGCATTAGTTTTGAGGTGTTTTTTGTTGGAAATTAAAGTAAATTTATCTGTACTATATTTAACGAAGTCACATTTTACCTCCTCATAAAAACAGCAAGAATCTCACGAGATTAAACATTAAATTGTAGTTGGGCACGCTAAGGAATTGAGTGGTGATAAGGTAATTATTGACTCAAAATAGAAAGCAACATAATATTTATTTCATTCAATAATCGTGAATAACCTTTATTAGGTTCTGCTTACAGTGATTGGTTGTGAAGAACATCGTTGTAAATTATCAATATCTGCTATTGTGAGGATAATATTTTTTAGCGATGATAGTCGCAAACCCAAACACAATAACTGTCAGTTTTGATTTCTTAGATTAATCTTATCGATTGATTTTATTGGAAATTTTTATCTCTCTTTATAATATTTTAGCAAGGAACCCCTATGATTTCGATCAACCTTAATGGCCGCGAACAATTATTTGATGTCGAAGACGATATGCCTTTGCTTTGGTTGATCCGCGAAGAAGCAGGTCTTCGCGGCACTAAGTTTGGCTGTGGCATAGCACAATGTGGTGCTTGCACGGTACACGTTGACAATCAGGCCGTTCGCTCTTGTATGTATCCGGCGATTGCAGCTCAAGGTAAGCAAGTGAATACGGTTGAAACTCTCGGTTCAAAAGAGGCTCCGCACGCTTTACAGGCTGCTTGGATTAAACACCAAGTTCCTCAGTGTGGTTATTGTCAGTCAGGCATGATGATGGCAGCAGCTGCATTACTAGCGAGTACTCCTAATCCAACTTCTGACGATATCGATACAGCAATGACCAATATCTGTCGTTGCGGAACTTACAGCCGAGTTAAAGCTGCCATTCTTGATGTAGCAAAGGAGATGTCTTTATGAGTATTACTCGTCGGATGTTCGTTTTTGGTGGTGCTGCGATTGGCGGCGGATTAGCGTTAGGGGTTATAGGTTTAGGGACACATTTGGCCATGCATGATCGCCTTGGTGTGCAGCGAGATGGCAACACCAAAGACACCTTGCTCAACTTGTGGCTTCGTATCAACAAAGACAATACCGTTACGCTACTTTCTCCGCATACCGAACTAGGTCAAGGCGCCGGTACTGGTTTAACCCAAATAGTGGCTGATGAACTTGACTTGGATTGGCAGCAAATCAAACTAGAGCTTGCGCCTGCGACCACTGCATTTTCCAATGGTGGCGTTTTTGAAGGCTTCGTTAGTGAAATGATCGGTAAGCCACCAGCCTGGGCAGAGCATATTGCTAGTAATGCTTTCAACCGTCTAGCAGATTTACTGAATATGCAAATGACAGGGGGGAGCGCCTCTATTCGTTTTACTGGCTGGCAAGTTATGCGTGAAGCAGCCGCAGCTGCACGTCAAATGCTGATTAACGCAGCCATCGATAAATACGGCGCAAGTACTAATACTACTACCGATGCTGGATATGTTGTTGATGGCGACAACCGCTGGAGTTATGGCGAACTGGTTGAGTATGCGGCAACTTTAGACGTTCCTGAAAACTACACACTTCGTGCTAAAGGTGATCGTAAGTTTATTGGTAAGGCAATGCCTCGTCATGATTTACCGGACAAAATATTTCTTGAAACACAATACGGTATCGATCGCCATGTGGAAGGGATGCGCTATGCAGCTATTGCACACAGCGGTGTATTTGGCGCTAATGTCGCCACTATTGATAACTTAGTTGAAATTACCTCGATGCGGGGTGTACTGGGTGTTGAAAATATGGGGCTATCCGTTGCTGTTATTGCTAATAATCCTTGGCGAGCAGAGCAAGCGATAAAAGCGTTAAAAATTACGGCAGCATCCCATAAAAATAGTGATTTAAGTTCAGCAAGTATTGAAACTTTTCAACGTGAGAGTTTGCAAGGAGAATTGAGTGATGCTCACAATATTGGTGATGTAGCGTCTGTGTTAGGCGGTAGCGGTGAAACTGTTGAAGCTGAATTTTGGGTGCCTTATTTAGCACACGCTACTATGGAGCCGATGAATGCTAGCGCTTGGTTCGAAGGCGATAAGCTTCATGTTGCTGCGGGTGTACAAAATCCACTTTATGCTCGTGTCCATGCGGCAAAAGTCGCTAATATGGACGTAGAAGATGTTGTTTTTCATGCCCATTCAATGGGAGGAGGCTTTGGTCGTCGTGTCGGTTTTAGCATGAGTGAAGACAATCCAATAATGTGGATTGATGAAGTTGTCACTCTAGTAAAAAAATACAAGTTTCCTATCAAACTCACTTGGTCGCGTGAGGCAGACACGAGACAAGATGTTTATCGACCGGCAGTTCTGGCAAAATTTTCAGCACAGCTTGACGAAAACGCTAAACCACGTTATTGGCTATCGGCAAGCTATGGCAGCGAAGGTGGCGCGCCAGCTTCTATGCCACCTTATAACGTCGATAATATTAAGGTGCAGTTTGCTAATCATCCTTCTCCCGTGCCTATTGGTTTTTGGCGTAGTGTCGAAAATAGTCAACATGCATTTTTCAACGAGAGTTTTATCGATATATTGGCTAAAAAAGCACAGGTTGATCCCATTAAATATCGATTAGCATTACTCGATAATAACGACGATCATGCCAAATGCTTAAAGGAAGTGGCGCAGCTGTGCAATTGGCAATACGGTGTTAGCTCTGACGGTAAAGCGATGGGCGTTGCTGTACAAAAAAGTTTTGGCACTATGGTTGCTACCGTTGCTGAAGTTTCACTGCAAAATAACCAAGCGTGTGTTCATCGTGTTTGGATAGTGACTGACAGTGGTGTGGTGGTCAACCCAGACTCAGCAATAGCTCAAGTCGAAGGTGGCGTGCTCTTTGGATTAACGGCGGCACTTTATGGACGTTGTGATATTGAAAGTGGCGGTGTCAAACAAAGCAATTTTCATGATTACCCTATCATTAAAATGGCTGAAGCGCCTATTGTTCAAGTGAAGTTGCTTGAAAGTGCTAATGAACCCGGTGGTTTTGGTGAAGTTGGCGTACCCACTATTGCCCCAGCAGTTGCCAATGCATTGGCGGTCTTAGGTAAAAGACCAATGCGTTTACCAATTAACGCTTAATATGATAACCAAAGTATAATGACCTTAATTAAAAACCAGCGATAAGGCTGGTTTGTAATTAAGAACGACGCTTAGCAAAAATACTTAATAGAAGAACATCAATAATTAAGTGTCTGTGCTCAGTTTACTTGAGGATAAATTCACGCTTAATAATATCTGAGCTCTCGCACCTTGCCCCAAAATACCCGATAAGAAAAAGCGGTATAACTAAATATAACAGGTACCACAATGAAGGTTCCCCATAATAGAAAGCTCAAAGATTCAGGTGCTGCGGCTGTTTCCCAAATAGTCAGTTTGTTAGGTACTATGTACGGAAAAAAACTAAAGGCTAAACCAAAAAAACATAGAGTGAAGATAATCACTGCCGCGATAAAAGGTCGCCAACAGCCTTTGTCATTTACTTTAGGTAGTTGCTTTAATTGTATTAGGCTAAAAATAAATAACCCAAAGCAAATAGTCGGTAACGTTAATATCAGTAAAGTGTTTGGCCAAGTAAACCATTTTTCATAGACACCTGGATTAATTAACGGATTAACAAAGGAGACAGCTATAATACCAAGGAAACAAATTAGTCCTGATTTTTTCGCCCAAGCTACCGCTTGTATTTGCAGTTCACCTTCAGTTTTCATAATTAACCAACAAGCACCTATATAGCTATAAGCGGCCGCAACACCAAAGGCACTCAGTAAACTAAAACAATAAGCGGCTACAGTGTTTTCAAAGCCCATAACATACATACCTAACATGTAACCTTGGCTTAAAGCAGCGAGTAACGAGCCTATTTTGAAGACTTTATTCCATGTAGGCTTATGACCAAAGGCGGCTTTAGCACGAAAATCAAAAGCAACACCACGAAGCACCAAACTAATTAATAATACCGCGGTGGGTAAATAGAGCTCTTTAAATATATAGCTGTGAGCCGCAGGAAAGGCTATCAACAATAAACCAATCGCTAAAACTAGCCAAGTTTCGTTAGCATCCCAAAAAGGACCTATTGAAGCTATCATGGTATCTGCATTGTCTGTTTGATCGAGTGGTAGCATAATGCCGACACCTAAATCATAGCCATCTAAAATGGCATAAAGTAAGATTGAAAAACCCATAAATGAGACAAAAATTAGCGCTAAGGTATTTTCTTCAAACATAACTTATCCCTCGATTATTTTACTAGGTGTGTGAATAACAGATTTTACTTGTTCATCGATACTGAATTCTTCAAGTTCAATCGCTCGTCCTGCCATCGTAAATAGGGTGTGTAGGTAGGCAACCATAATGACAACATATAAAGTCAAATAAAGTGTAAGTGTTATTCCTACATTTGCTGGCGCTATATCTGTCGCTGCATCTTTTACCGTTAAAATCCCTGTCACTAGCCAAGGTTGACGACCAATCTCAGTGACATACCAGCCCGCTAATGTGGCGGCCCAACCCGAGAAGCTCATCGCAACCAGCACTTTTAATAGCCAAGGGGGCAATTGTTTTTTACGCCACAATTGAAAACGACTAAACCAAGCGACAATAAACATGAATAGGCCTAAAGCTACCATGATTCTAAAAGCAAAGAACACCGGCGCAACAGGGGGATGGTTACCTTCAAATTCGTTTAGCCCCTTTATTTCGCCATCAAAATCGTGTGTTAAAATAAAGCTGGCCATTTTAGGAACGGCTATTTCAAAATGATTGGTTTTTTGCTCTTCATCAGGAAGTGCAAATAACAACAGTGGTGCGCCTTTTTCGGTATGCCAGATACCTTCCATGGCGGCAATTTTTTGTGGTTGATGTTCTAAGGTATTTAAACCATGCATATCACCTAACAATATCTGTACTGGTGCCAGTACTGCAGCGACTGTTAACGCTATTTTAAGCGTTAATTGTGGCGCTTTTTTGTTATCACCCTTGAGTAAGCGATAAGCACTTATACCGGCAACTAAAAATGCCGCCGTTAAACCAGAGGCAACCAGCATATGAGACAATTTGTAAGGGAATGACGGGTTGAAAATAATAGCAAACCAGTCAACGGGAAATGCGACACCATCGCGCATCTCATGACCTTGAGGCGTTTGCATCCAAGAGTTAAGTGCTAAGATCCAAAATGACGATAAACTGGTACCAAAAGCGACAATTAACGTTGATAATGTATGTACTCGAGCCGAAACTCGATTCATACCAAATAACATAATGCCTAAAAAACCAGCCTCTAAAAAGAAAGCAGTGAGTACTTCATAACCCAATAATGGTCCCGCTATATTACCGACTGTCTCCATAAATTTTGGCCAGTTAGTGCCAAATTGAAACGACATAGTAATACCGGTAACCACGCCTATTGCGAAGGTAAGGGCAAATATTTTGACCCAAAAACGGTAGGCTCGCATCCAGATAGGATCATTGGTTTGGTCAAAGCGTAATTTGAAATAAAACAAAAACCAGCTCAGTGCGATGGTTATTGTTGGAAACAGGATATGAAAGCTAATATTAGCGGCAAACTGGATGCGTGAAAGCATTAAGGTTTCTAACATGATTTACTCCATAAACCCTAGAAAACACGAATAGTATCAACGGGTTTAACGTTTAAAGTGACAATTTTTTACAACATTAATGTGTTAGCTTCAAAAAAGTCAAAGTAACAATTTAGTTTTTATTTAAAAGTTTATCTTTTATATCAATAACTTTACTGACACCGGCGCCAAGTTTCATTAATGTATTAAGCTTTTCTGGGCTCATACTTTGTAGTTCTGCCGCCCAATGGGTAATCGTTTCAAGTAGGTCATGCATCTCATGCATTTTTTGCTGTGCATATTGTTCTTGAGGGTTAGCGGGTTCATCTAAAAGGTTATCGCGTAATAGTGACAGGGTAGGGTCAACCTCACGTTTGCGACGTTCTTCAAAGACACGTATTGCCATTTCCCAAATAGACCCAGCCGGTGAGTAATATTCTTTGCGATCTTTGGGTTTATGTTGTACTTGAACTAAGCGCCAAGACTGTAATTCTTTAATACCCATACTGACATTACCGCGAGAAATGTTGAGGGCTTCTGATATTTGTAGCGCAGTGAGTGAATCATTGTGAATAATTAATAAACCATACATTTGACCAACGGTGCGGTTAAAGCCCCAGCGACTGCCCATTTCACCACAGTGCATAACGAACGATTCAATTTTAGCTGTCATAATCATAATTAAGTATTCTGAACTTTCAGTAATTTCTGAAAGTTTAAACCTTTGTTGATTTAGATCAAGTGTTATTTTGAATATTATGGCTTTTTTTTGATTGTTAAGTGAGTCACTCAGCTCGTGATAAAGCAAGGTGTTGTTAAGTGAGGTACCGACAGAAAAATGGGGAAAGTATTAATAAAAACTAGCTTTGGTAGCGACAGAAATTTATGAATAAATGCGGCGCAAAAGCACCGCAGTTATTAACTTTTATGGTGATGTGGTTTTAATTGGTTATTTATACTTAGCTTGTAAGTAATCAAATACGGCGCGAATACCGAAAGCTTCGCCGCCAAGGGGGCGCCCTGGTAAAGCTCTGATATTAAATGCCATCACATCAAAGTGAACCCAATCAGTCTCTTTTTTTACAAACTCTTGTAGATATAATGCCGCGGTAATTGCACCACCAAAGGGTATTGCGGCGCAATTGGTCATATCAGCAATAGAGCTTTTCAGTAAATCACCGTATGGGCTATAAAGCGGCATACGCCAGACCGGATCGCTAATTTTGCTGCCCGCTTGGGTAATACCTGCAGCAACTTCATCGCTTGTTGAGAAAAACCCTGGTAATTCTGTGCCTAAAGCAACACGCATTGCGCCAGTGAGGGTTGCAAAATCAATAATTAAATCAGGCTGTTCGGTGTCAGCTTCTGTTAGAGCATCACACAATACTAAGCGACCTTCTGCATCAGTGTTGTGAATTTCAACGGTAATACCTGCGCGTGTAGTAATAACATCACCAGGTCTTATGGCATTGCTTGACACGGCATTTTCTACCGCAGGAATGAGTACTCGTAAATTAATCGGTAGGTTATGCGACATAATTAATTGAGCTAATCCGAGGACATGTGCAGATCCGCCCATATCTTTTTTCATATTACGCATACCGGCAGCGGGTTTTAAGTCGAGACCACCACTGTCAAAGCAAACGCCTTTACCCACTAACGTTACTTTTGGGTGATGGCTATTACCCCAAGTTAAGTCAATTAAACGAGGTGCATGCGCACTCGCGCGACCAACGGCATGTATGGTTGGGTAATTTTGTTCGACAAGTTCATCACCAATAATTTGCTGAACTTGGCCGTGATACCTATCAGCCAAGTTTTGCGCACAGTCACCAAGATCTATTGGCATCATATCAGCTGCTGGCGTATTGACTAAGTCACGGACTAAAGTCGTTGCCTCGGCATATTTAATGGCACTGTCGACTATGGTTTGATTATTAACGGCTAAGCAGGGAAGCGGGGCATTATTTTTGTTTTTTGTTACATAACGATCGAATTTATAGGCGCCCATTAGCCATGAAAAACAGATGGCTTGTTGCTGTTCATCTGTCGCATGTAACAAATACTGACCAGGAGGAAGTTGCTTAATTAATTCGCCACAGGCAAAGAAGTGTCTGGCATCTTCAACAACAAATACTGCTAGCGACAACTCCCCTTGAGTATTAGGTAATAACGCTAAACCTTCAGCTTTATAATTAGTATTGGCTAACCATGCTTGGTTTTGCTGGGTTTGCTCGCTTAACCAGTCGTTATAGTTATTTTTGTTGATGATAAAAAGTGATGTACCTTTATCGTCGGCACGTAGTAACTGATTCATGAATTTCCTTAGGACGAATTGATTGGTTTTTATGTCTTGCTAGATTGTAACCTAAGCAAGATTAAGTTGAAGTGCTATCGGATGTTTCTGGCCTAATTATAAAGTAATTATTGCGACCTTAGGTGTTTTGTAAATAAAATGTTGATATAAAGACCAAAAAATTGAAATTACCTATGTTATGGTAAATTAGAATTTCAACTAAAGAAAAGGAATATCTAATTGAAACATATGCTTTTTATATTAATTACGCTTATATTAAGCCAAAGTGCTTTTGCTGATAGCGGCTTTAAAATACCCCCCAAGCAACTTGCAGATCTCGTTGATGCCCCAAGGCAACCGAGTGTGATGATTTCGGCAGATAAACAATGGGTCGCGATATTAGCTCGACCTGGCGCTAAGACTATTGAAGAGCTTGCTCAGGCTGAAGAAAAACTCGCAGGATTAAGAATTAATGCTGATATCTTCGCACCTAGTCGTTCTAGTGGCTATACCGGGATTAGTCTTAAGCACGTTGATGGTGCTAAACAAATTGAGATTAAGGACTTGCCCGCAGGAAAAATAATGAGTGTTAACTTTTCACCTGACTCTCAATATTTAGCCTTTATCTTAGAAAATAAACAAGGTTTAACATTATGGACGTATAACCTCAAAACGAAAAAAACTAAGCGAGTGAGCAAGCAAACGATTAATGCTTCACTGGGCGGTACTAAGTATCGTTGGAAACATGATTCAAATGGTTTTTACACACGTTTAACTGTTGCTAACGCAAGCGATAAGCCTCTTGCGTCTAAAGCGTCTATAGAGCCGGTTATTCAAACGACCTCAGGTAAAAAAGCCGCAGTAAGAACATATTCAAATCTATTAAAAACGCCATATGATGAAGCACTTTTTGAGTTTTTAACGCGTTCTCAATTAGTTGGAATTAACTTAACCGGCAAAATAAATAAGCTGGGTAACATCAGTATGGTTAAAGATTTTAACCTTTCACCTGATGGTCAGTATTTACTGGTTTCACAAGTTAAAAAGCCTTTTTCTTATTTGGTACCTGCCAGTCGTTTCCCTATAGAAACACAAGTATGGACAGTAAAGGGGACGTTAGTGACTCAAGTCGCTGATTTAGCTTCAGGAGAAAATATTCCTAAGGGATTTGATTCGGTTAGAGAAGGCCGACGCGATATCAGTTGGCGAAGTGATGTAGCTGCCACGCTAGTTTGGGCTGAAGCTCAAGATGGCGGCAATATGAAAACTGTTGTCGATTACCATGATTTTATTTATGCATGGACCGCCCCTTTTAAAAATACTCCACAAGTATTCCAAAAAGTAGCACGTCGCTTCGATGATATAACGTGGGGGAACAATAATTTCGCGATGATCAGTGATTGGCGTTTTAGTGATCGTCAAATCAGGCAATGGAAATTCAATCCAAGTGACGCCAACGCTAAAATGGAGCTCTTTCAAGCGCGCTCTTATAATGATCGTTACAATGACCCTGGTCGTTTTGTTAAAGAACGAAACCAATTCGGTTTAGAGGTTATTAAGACTTCTGATAACGATAAGAAAGTTTATTTAACTGGCAGAGGCGCTTCTGAAGAAGGTAATATTCCTTTTTTAAATCAATATGATTTTAGAACTAAAAAGATAACAAACGTCTGGCAATCAAAAGCGCCTTACTATGAACGCGTTGTTTTATTACTCAATGACCAAGCCAGTAAAGTAATGACCTTGCGAGAGTCTATTAGCGAACAACCTAACTTTTTTGTCCGTGATTTAAGTAAAAATACTTTAACAAAGTTTACTGATTTTCCACATCCAACTCCTGCCTTTGTCGGTATTAGTAAAGAAAAGCTAAAATATAAACGCAAAGATGGTGTGGAATTAAGTGGCACACTTTATTTACCTGCCGGCTATGATAAAAGCCAAGGACCGTTACCAACTTTAATTTGGGCTTATCCCAGAGAATATAAAGACAAGGAAGTTGCTGGGCAGGTTTCTGATTCACCTTATGAATTTGTCCGGGTTAGTTATTGGGGACCGATGCCGCATTTAGCACAAGGCTTTGCTGTATTCTCTGGTGCTAAAATGCCGATTGTTGGTTTTGATGGTGAATTGCCTAATGATACTTTTAGGGAGCAATTAGTTGCAAGTGCACAAGCAGCTGTTGATGTTTTAGTTGAAAAAGGCGTTACAGATAAAGAGCGAATTGCTATTGCGGGTCATTCGTACGGTGCTTTTATGGTGGCTAATTTACTTGCCCATAGTGATTTATTTAAAGCGGGTATTGCGAGAAGTGGTGCCTATAATCGAACTTTAACCCCCTTCGGCTTTCAAGGAGAAGAGCGTAGTTTTTGGGAAGGTCAACCAGCCTATGCATCGATGTCACCGTTCTTTCATGCAGAAAAAATTAATGAGCCTATGTTGATGCTCCACGGTAAAGAAGATCCAAATTCAGGTACCTTTCCAATGCAATCAGAACGAATGTTTGCTGCACTAAAAGGACTTGGCGGTAATGCTCGCTTGGTGATGCTACCACATGAACAACACGGTTATCGAGCCAGAGAGTCGTTGCTCCATATGCTTTGGGAACAATATCAATGGTTAGACATACATGTGAAAAACCCCACTAATAGCGCTACCCCTAAATAAAATTTATCAGGCGCTTTAACTATCAAATAATCGTCTAAGTAAAAGCCATGTCAACTGTTTATCAGTGAGCATGGCGAATTACTCACCGCAAAATAATGAAATTTTAAATTTCAGCAAATCAATAATGCGTTAACGCATAAGGTTATGCTCATTATGAAAAATCTATATAACATGCGCTAATGCTGCTCTATTGTTGTTTAATTTATAAACTGTACCTATAGTTGGTTACTGAACTTAAATGGATTCAATTTGACTTAGCTAGGATAGCGCCTTTCCTTTTTACTCGGCTGAATCTTCACGTTCGTAAAGTCTATTTAACATTGACGTCGATATTTGGAGAAAAAAATGAGCGATAAGCCGGTCTTAATTTTAATGCATGGCATTGGAATGCACACCTCTGACTCTTTTAAAGAAGACGTTGTTGAGTCAATTAACAATGCATTGGAAAGGTATCCAAGTTATAAAAAACTAAAAATTGAAAATGAATTGATCATCCATAGCATTAGTTATGACCATCTATTTGAAAAGATCCGCAAGGAAATTTCAAGCAGTAGTAAAACAGTTGAACACTTTATTAAAACTCAGCTGGCGGGTGTTGATACGCCTGACTTAATGAATAAATTGATAGGTATTGATGCCAACTTGGGGAGTGATACCTTTGAAAATACTCATGCCTTAGATGTTATCCTGTATTTGTCTATCTTTGGTGAAAGCGTTAGGGGCTTTGTTATCAAAGAGTTAGTGAGTATATTTGGTCAACACAGTGCAGGTACAACTTATCATTTTTTAACGCATTCTCTTGGCACGTCAGTAATGCATGACTCATTAAATAAACTCTTTCCTGATGAAAAACCGCTCGGTCAACCGCAAATATCTACTTATTGGAGTTTCGCTAATGTTAGCGATTTAGTCACGTGGGCTTCTGGTTTAACTTCACCTTATCAATCTATTGTTAAACCCGGTGTTGGCGGAATAATGAATGAATTTTATAATATCTATCATGAGTGCGACCCTATTGCTTTTGATCTATTTAGACGCTTCGATCCTAAAAATAATGGTAGTTGGATAAGTAAATCAGCGTTTGATAATGCATATCGAAAAATAGTTACTAAAGAATTTAGTCGCAAGAATACCCATTCAATTAAAGGGTACATTGAAGATCCAAAAGTATCTTATCCTTTACTTTATGCCTTTTTAGATGACTTCGACCCCAACTCAACTGAGCAAGCACAAGCTAATAAGGCATTTAAACATTATCAAGGAGAGCTAAATAAAATTAAACATTATCAACAAACAGGTGGCTTTACTGCTGACATTAAGGGATTAGTGGCAGCTATTACTGGTTTTATTAGATATTTCAAAGAGGATAAACAATGAAATATTTATTGATGGGTATTTTACTTGTCTTGATATCTTTATCTTCTTTTTCTGAAGAGCTTATTTGTCAAAAACACGACGCTACAAAAGGGACATTTTTTATTGATATGTATGAGGGGGTCGATGATATTTCTCTGAAAATATGTAATAAACTTCTCGATGGCTCAGAAGTCGATCAAGCGATGAATGCTTGGTTTATTAATTGGAAGGAAAAACTTTCTTTACATGTTAAACCACTAGAAAAAATTGGTGTCGACAGCTATTTTATCATTAACAATGCTTATAAATCGTTAACCACATTGTCGTACCCTAAAAATATTAATGCCTCAAAAAGCACCAAGACTGGAAAATATCATTTAAAGTACAACAATGATGAAATTGCAGTTTTAGATAATGCTGACTGTAAGGGGGCGGGACCAAAAAACTGTAAGATCCTCTTTGATAATTTGCATAAGGTAATTGTTGCTCCTTTTGAATCTTCTTATCAATATGCCAATTCAAAAGCAGGTATAAATATAGCTTTAAAGAACACTGCATGGTCAAATTATTTTGAAAATTCGCGTTCGCAAACTTTTATAGATTTAGCCATTAATACTTGGTATTACCAAGATAAATTAAAAGAAAACCGTTTAGTTCCACCCCCCAATAAACAGTACTTTGCCTTACATCCTTCTATTATTATGCATTACAGTGTCGATGCTGAACATGGCGAACAGATGAAAGAAGCACTTGCTATAGAATGGGCCGGGATTAATTATTGGCAGTTAAAGATACCTTTGGGACTATCAGTCGTCTCTACCTATGCAGATAGAGTTTCAGTTAAGTCGGTAACTCACGGGGTTATGTTTCACATAAACAATACTTATTCTTTTGGTTTAACGACTAACAGCGAGCAGCAGCATGGTATTTTTGTTACTTTAGATTTACTGAAATTATTCGAAGATAAAAAGTCTAACTACAAAAACTATCTTAACAATATAAAAGATCTGTAAATTTTAGCCTCGACACTAACGACTTTTATTGGTGATGAAGTCGTTAGTAATATTTAGGATTAACTTATTATTAATACGGCTGGAGATCAGATGATTTAGCAAAGTAAGTATAACACCCTGGCCGATAACCCAACTAGATGTACTACTCAAGGCTGAAAGAGAGTCTGCATATTTAAAATGTTCTAATTTAAAATAGACTCGTGTCGCAGTCATAAGAAAGAACACTACACCAAGAAATGGACCTAAACGTTTAAACCAGGAAGACACGTTTATCCTTAGTGCATTCATAAAGATAGCATGATAGTTTATTACATATTCACTAACTTAAGCATAGATTAAGGAAGGGAATATGTAATACAAATAACGCTAGCTTTTAATGGTGTTGGCTCATTATAGTTTAAGGATCAGCGAATAAAATGTTAATCAGGCCTTGGTGGCGAAAACTGACCATTTCTTCAGACCCCATTGTTATAATCGGTGGCGGTGCAGGAGGTTTAGAGCTTGCCACTAAACTCGGCAAGTATTTTCGAAAAACCAAACAGAAAGTTATTTTAATCGACCAAAATAGAAAACATGTTTGGAAACCACTTTTACATGAAGTCGCTTCAGGCTCACTTGACGCAGATATAGATTGTGTTGATTATTTATCTCATGGTGCGCGTAATGGTTTTTTGTTTCAGCTAGGTGTAGTTGATGGACTCAACCGAGAATCTAAGCATGTACTTTTAAAACAATTAAATGATCAAGACGGTGCTTTAATATTTCCTGCTCGCCAGGTTAAATACTCATTATTGGTATTTGCGTTAGGGTCTGTAACGAATGACTTTAATACGCTGGGAGCAAAGGAGTACTGTACATTTCTTGATACTTGTGAAAATGCAGAGCGATTCCATACTGAGTTACTTAATGCCTTTTTACGACTTAAAGGGGACGATACGCGCAGCAGTCTCAATATTGCCATTATTGGTGGTGGTGCTACAGGCGTAGAGCTTGCTGCAGAAATAGTAAAAACTTCTGAATTACTGAAAAATTATGGATATGACCATTTATCAAAAAAGAGTCTAGATATTCACATTGTAGAAGCTGGGCCTCGGATCCTTGCTGCACTTCCTGAACGTATAGCACAAAGTGCACAACAAGAACTAGAGGCGCTTGGTATCACCGTAAATACTAACACCGCGGTTACTGAAGTTACGCCCAACAGTGTAATAACAAAAGATGGCCGTGAAATCGCTAGCAGCATTACTGTTTGGGCGGCGGGCATAAAGGGACCTGATTTTATGCAAGCTATTGGCGGTTTGGAAAGTGCAAAGAACAACCAATTATTGGTTAATACATTCCTGCAAACTCCCTTAGACACCGATATATTTGCCCTTGGCGACTGCGCTTCATGCACGACATTAAAAGGGATAAAAGTTCCCCCTAGGGCGCAAGCAGCACATCAAATGGCATCGACTGTCTTTACCAATATTATTGCTAAATTAGCATTGAAACCCTTAGTCGCCTATGAATATATCGATTATGGTTCTTTGGTGTCATTGTCATCTTATACGGCAGTAGGCAGTCTAATGGGAAACATTAATCAACGCAGCATGTTCATCGAAGGTAAGTTGGCAAGACTGGTTTATATTGGGTTATACCGTATGCACCAAGTGACACTTTTTGGTGTGCTTAAAACCTTACTCATTGTCCTTGTTGGTAGGGTTAATAGAGCGTTAAGGCCTAACCTGAAATTACATTAACTGGTGGGTGGTGAAGATGATTGATAAAGATTTTCAGTATCTATAGGCTTTACACCTATTTATTACCGCCATGCACCAAAAAAAATATTATCCCATTGATCAATGGGGTTAAATAAGCAGATTAGAAATATTGTAGGATATTTAAAAATGACTTCAGCTCAAAAATTTTACTGGCAAGTTTTAACCCTAGGTAACATCAGTAGCTTTATCTTACTTTATACTATTGCTGGCTGGTTCCCTGGTTTTTTTGTGTTTTTTACCCTGACCTATTCAATAGTAGGTGCATATGATCTTACCCTAAGTAAACATACCTTAAATAGACTGTATCCGGTTCTTGCTTACTTTCGTTACTTCTTTGAATCAATACGAACAGAAGTTCAACAGTATTTTATTGCCAATAACACCGAAGAAATGCCTTTTAATCGCGAACAAAGAGATCTGGTTTATCGACGTGCAAAGTCGGTGACAGACACCATTCCCTTTGGCACTCAACGAGACTTAATGCAAACTAATTATCAAAGTATATGGCACTCGCTCGCACCAAAAACAATAAAGGATGAATCTAAGCATGTTACCGTCGGTGGGCGACAATGTTCAAAACCCTATAAAGCGTCAAGATTAAATATATCAGCAATGAGTTATGGCTCATTAAGTGCAGAAGCTATTGAAGCGATGAATCTAGGCGCAGGTGCAGGTGGCTTTTATCATAATACTGGCGAAGGTGGTGTTAGCCCTTATCATTTAAAACATGGTGGAGACTTGGTTTGGCAAATAGGTACGGGGCTTTTTGGCTGTCGAAATGAAGATGGCCGATTCAATCCTGAGATGTTTGCTAAAACAGCTCAATTAGCACAAGTAAAAATGATTGAAATAAAGTTGTCGCAGGGCGCTAAACCTGGTCATGGTGGCGTACTTCCTAAAGCTAAGATAACAGATGAAATCGCGCAAATCAGAGGTGTCAGTAAAGAAGAAGATTGTGTCTCTCCGGCGATTAACCCTGAATGCAATAGCCCATTTGAATTACTGTCATTTGTTAGCCAGCTTAGAGAGTTAAGTGGTGGCAAGCCCATTGGTATCAAAATTTGTGTTGGTAACCCGGCTGAATTTTTATGTCTTGGCAAAGCCATGTTGGAAAGTAACATCTACCTTGATTTTATTACGGTTGATGGCGCAGAAGGGGGCACAGGTGCTGCACCCGTGGAATTTAGTAACAGACTGGGTATGACCTGCTTGGAAGGAACCTATTTTGTTCATCAGGCACTTGTCGGATTAGGACTACGTAAACAGATACGGGTGATTTCAGCCGGTAAAACAGCTTCTGGTTTTGACATGCTTAACAAGGTTGCCTTCGGTGCTGATATTGTCAACGCGGCCCGAACATTTATGATGTCATTAGGCTGTATCCAATCTAGGCAATGTGACACCAATATGTGCCCAACGGGGGTCGCCACACAAGATAAGAATCGCTCTAAAGCCATCGATATAGAAGTAAAAGGTAAACGTGTAACCTCATTTCATCATCACACCCTAAATAGCTTCTTTGAATTATTGGGAAGCATGGGATTAGATGATGTCTCGCAGTTAACTTACAACATGATAAAACGTAGAACACCAAACGGCATGTTAGAATCTAATACCCACACAGTACCTGAACTGACTGATAGTCAGTTCAGGCAAGAAAATATTACTGGGATGTGGTTAACCTGGTGGAATCAAGCCTCTAGCGATACTTTTTATGTTAATGATATCGCGCCTTTGGTACCACCTGAATTAGCCGTTAAGCAAATTTTTTAATGATTACCTGAGCGTTGCGCAATACTCTTTGATTGTTATCTCTGAGGTTGAGAACCGTTTAATTATCAATGAATATTGACCACTAAAACTCCAATATCGTGGTTCATATTATGGGCCACGATATTAGAATAGAACGTCTTTTTCATTAATAAAATAGACGTTCGTATTGATAATTACCCTCATACTTTTAATAGTTAAAAGCGGCAAAAAGACTTTTTAGTGTTGATAAGTCAAGGAAAAGGGTAGCGGGGCACTAACGACCTACTTTACCTTTAACAAGTGGCTTAAAAGAAAGCACGCTATATTGCCCTTGGCTGTCATCTTTACCGTTGTTGAGTATTGGCGAGCGGTGAAGTTTATTAACGGTAAGGTAAATTTTATCATCGTCTCCGTAACTAAAACCATCAGGCCAGACAAGACGTTCATCTTTAAATAACACTTGGTAATCACCACTAGGTTTAACCACACCAATAGCGCCGTTAGTAATATCGGTGACATATATATTACCGCCACCATCGACAATAATACCATCAGAAATAGGCTTAGTACCGTAGCGTTGTACTTTTCCCTCGAGCTCTTTACTTGACAGACTTTCATTTATAATTGCGCTTGTGGCAACACGATATACCGATGTTCCCGACATAGAGCCAAAGTATAACCAGTCTTCATTTGGCTCAAGGGTAATTGGGTTTACACCCAAACGCGCAGCTTGCCCACCAATTTTCATTGTGCGACCTTCAATAACTATATCGATGTTTTCAGCACGAGTATAATGGCTGTCTTGCAGTATTCTTCGTGCGGCACCCGTTTTAAGGTTTACAGCAATAATTGCGGCTTGACTACCTTGTGCCGTGTCAGCAATATAGATATAGCCATTTTTATTATCAACGGCTAAGTCGTTTAGAAACGACGTATCTGTAATCGTTGGCTTTGCTAAATAAATAATTTTATCAAGCTGCTCACTTTTAGTATCCCAACCCACTAATCGCCCCGCATGATCAGGACCCGACGTATCTAGCATCCATAACACACCCTCGGCGGATACATTAATCCCCAGAACACCATAAAAACCTTTACCATTATTATAATTATATGCCCATTCTTCATTAGGATAAGGTTTTGTGGTGCCGTCTGGCATAAGCTCCATGATCTTTTGCTTCTGTCCATAAAATCCATGTATCGACAAAAACTTTCTTCCCGATGGCGTAATAGCAATGTTACCCGGTGGATGTTGTGCATCGAATGTAGCGACTGTGTGAAGGTCGCTGTTATTGGCTAAGGTAGTCACTGTAGTAAGTAATGCTATGCTATAAGCTATTACTGAAAGTAATTTTTTCATTTTTATACCTATTATTAAGTTGTTAATAATTATACTTAATCGTCTTAGATGAGTCTCTTATATTTGCAGGACTGCTTTTTAAAAACCTTCTAAGACAATTTTTCCAATCGATTGTCCTGATTCAAGTATTTTATGGGCCGCTCTTAGGTTTTTAGCGTTAATGGTTCCTAAGTTTTTAACGACCGTAGTTTGGATATATCCTTGGTCAATCAAGTCTGCAATTTTGTTAAGTAAGCGATGTTGCTCATCGATATCTGTTGTTTTGAACATTGAACGTGTAAACATAAACTCCCAGTGCAGTGACAAACTTTTAAATTTAAGTTTACTGATATCAAGCGACTTAGGATCGTCAATTAAGGCTATCTTTCCCATTGGAGCTAACAGTTCAACAAAGCTATCTAAATAGGAGTCAGTATGCGTTAAACTAGCAACGTGTGTTACTTGCCCTATAGCTAATTGTTCAATTTGTGCTACTAGTGATTTGGAGTGATCGATAACATAATCTGCCCCCAGTTTTTTTACCCATTTTGCAGAACTATCACGTGACGCCGTAGCAATGACAGTTGCGCCTGTTAGTGCACTTGCTAACTGAACTAAAATCGAACCGACACCTCCCGCCGCGCCAACAATTAAAATTATATCGTTTGATTTTTTCTTTATCTCAGGATGTTGTTGTTTGATTAATAAGCGTTCAAACAATAATTCCCAAGCAGTAATCGCGGTTAATGGTAATGCAGCGGCTTCGCCATCTGATAAACTTTTTGGCTTATGACCGACGATGCGCTCATCAACTAATTGATATTCGGCGTTACTTCCTTGGCGATTTAAATCTCCGGCATAAAAGACTTTATCCCCAGGTTTAAAGTGACTCACTGACTCACCTATGGCCACGACTTCACCAACAGCGTCCCAACCAAGTACTTTGTATTCATCGTTCTCTGCTGCAACATTTTGACGGATTTTGTAATCTACAGGGTTAACAGCGATAGACATAACCTGTACTAATAAGTCATGTCCTGAAGCTGTAGGTTGCGATAGTTCGATGTCTATTAATGATTTAGGATTACTGATCGGTAATGATTGTATGTAGCCAACTGCTTTCATGGTTTTTCTCCAAAGCTTTATAATTATTAATTACGGGGAGTTAACGTTAATTGTTATGGTGATTATAATGATATGACTTGATCGCTCAAATAGAAACAGCATAATGATAGATTCTTTATCAAATTATTTTTGACAATTATGCTATTAGAAGATCTTAATATTATCTTAAAAGTTGCCGAATTTCGCAGTATTACTGCAGCGGCAGAGAGTTTAGATATGCATACAGCAACAGCTAGTGCAGCAATAAAAAGGGTTGAACGTGCGCTTGGCGTTGATCTGTTTATACGAACGACTCGAAGCTTAAGGCTCTCTGTTGCAGGTGAAAGGTATATTCCAAATTGTCAGCAAGCATTGCAAATGCTTGACGTAGCTAAGCAAAATGTTAAAGATGATTTAGACATTATTGATGGTGAATTAAGGATTTCTATCCCCTCAGATTTAGGTCGGAATTTAGTATTACCTTGGCTTGATGAATTTATGGAAGAGCACACGGGGATCAGTGTTAAATTACATGTCAGTGATAGTAATATTGATTTCTATAGGGATCCCGTTGATATTGCCTTGCGCTATGGTTCACCAAATGATGCCAACCTTTACGGTTTTAAAATCTGTAATGTACCACGAGTTATTTGTGCAACACCTCAGTACCTAAAAGCGAATGGTATACCCAAGCATCCTAATGATTTGACCACGCATAACGGTCTTCTATATAAGTTACATGACATTGTTCATGATGTATGGGAATTCTCTTATAAAAGTGAGTTTATTAAAGTCAAAATGAAAAGTAATCGCGTTTCAAACGATGCTGACCTAGTCAGGCGTTGGTGTTTAGGTGGTAAAGGAATAGCTGTAAAATCTAGTTTAGATATGTCATATGACTTGCTGAGTAACCAACTTGTGACACTATTAACTGGCTTTGTCCCTAAGCCAACAGAATTATGGATTATTTGCCCAAGTAGACAGACCATTACTCCGGCAGTTCGCCTGCTTAGAGAACACTTAAAAATAAAGTGTAACTATGTTCTTACTCAACTTATAAACAAAGGTATTTTAGCTCAAGCGGATGTCTACTAATTGAGCATTTTATGTGATTTAAATGAGCGATTTTATTGGTTTTAAGTTTGATGGTAATCCTAAATGCTTTAGAGGCTAGTGACGACAATGTAGTATTCTTGTGTATAAATAGGTGAAATACCAACGGCAGTTATAAGTTTGCTGGAGAGATTTTTAGCTAAAAATAATTTCTTATGATTGGCAATAACGTCATCCGTCACTCAATTATATTAACATGACTTTAATGCCTGTTATTGACGTAATGAACTGAAAAGCTTAATGTCTTCTTTGACTAATGGGCTGTTAAGTATGGAATACATTTAACGTAATAAAAAGGACATCGATGAAACATCTTTTATTAACTATATTAACCACTACTTTAATCGTGCTTAGCGCTTGTGGCGGCGGTGCTGATAAAAAAGCACCAGAGATTAATATATTGCCACCGGTTGAAGAAGGCTTTACCTTACAGAATATTCGCTTTGATTCAAGAGATTATTATGAAGGAGAGCAGGTTACTGTTATAGAAGGTATTCGGTTTGAAGTTCAGTGGATATCACCGACTTCTGCAGCCTACAGAATAGATTTATACTTATCGATTAACGGCGACGTATATTCTGACGATAATAAAATAGCCGGGCTTAAATGTGGTAGCGCTTCTTTCTCACTCTGCCCAAACGCAACAGGTGAAGTTCAATGTGTAATTGATGACAACAGCTTATCTTGCTCTTTTGGAAACAAATCTGTAGGAAGCGAGTCTTTTCAAGATAATGACCTATCAAGCTTAAGGTTTATTATAAGAGGTTGTGATGCCCTCAGTAACTGTGATGTAAAAACGTTTAATTTGTCAGTACAAAATAATACGGGTAATTAAAATCAACGTTTATTAAAACCGCTCTCAAAGGTAGATATCAACAGGCAGAGAATAGATGTTTCACCTAACCAAAGCCCACCAATAACTGCCAGCAAGGCTACCATAGATGTCGTTTATCATAAAAAGGCTAATGCTACTTTTGTCTGCTTATCTGACAAACTAGGCATTATACTTAATAATTGCTTAAACAGTTTATAGTACCGACTTAATAGGTAACTCGCACGAAGTTGCCTATGATTGTTCACATATCATGAATAAACTCTTATAATACTCTGTGTATGGTTTTTAAGGGTTTTTAAGGGTTTTTATGTTTAAAGCAGTGTTAAGAATGTTTATTATAGCAATGATGCTTGTTGCCTTCGTTGGGCAAGCAATAAGCTTTAATACTGCTATGTCTTGTGAAACTTCAGAAAACGCTCTTTCTTTTGATACCAGCAAACAAGTAAAACATTACGGTTTAAGTAAAGTTAGTAAAGCTAACCCAGAAGACTGCTGTGGTATCGAATGTTGCGATGTTAATTGTACTTGTATTGTTAATGCATGTTCATCAACTGTATATTTTAATACTGTCGTTCACTCAGCTAAAATAACTATCTTAGCTGAAGCTTTTTATATGCAACAATTTGAGCAGCTTAAATCTATTTATCCTTTGCTCTATCGGCCTCCTATTTTTACCTCATAAAAACTTAGAATAACAAAGATTGTACAACTCATCACTTTTCAAGTTAATTAGTGCCCTTGTGCTGAATTATTATCAAGTAATACCTGAGGTAAAAATGTTTAAAATATCATTAAAAACGGCAGTAGCCATGCTGTTAATTCCTGCGTTTTCTTACGCAAATGAAAATAACAATGAAGATGAACACAACAAAGAACACCATGAACATAACGATAACAGAATTGAAAAAATTCAAGTAAGCGCTTCTCGTTTAGGTCGTATCGTTACTGAATCGGCAACACGAACCGAAATTATTAATGGGGAAGAAATACAAGAAAAAGCGCTAATGCGTCCAGGGAATATCTCTATGTTAGTGGCTGAAACGGGTGGCGTTAGAGTGCAAACCACCTCGCCTGCGTTAGGAAGTTCCAACATTCGACTGCAAGGAATGTATGGTCGTTACACACAGCTCTTAAGTGACGGTTTACCCTTGTACGGTGGTCAAACCGCTTCAATTGGCCTGTTGCAAATTCCACCTACAGACCTTGCAAATGTTGAAATAATTAAAGGGTCTGCTTCTTCACTTTATGGTGGCTCAGCACTTGGAGGGGTGATCAATCTAATTTCACGCACACCTTCAGATGTTTATGAGGGCGAAGTGTTACTTAATGCTACGTCTAAAAATGGTCAAGATATCACTTTATACTTTGCCGCTCCTTTAACTAGCGCTTTAAGTGCATCGATTACTGCTGGAGTTCATCATCAAGAAGAGCAAGACTTAGATAACGATGGCTGGATTGATTTGGCTGGCTACGAAAGGCATAGTGTCCGACCTCGTTTCTATTGGCAGCAAGATAATGGTGCAAACCTTTACGTTACCTTGGGTGCAATGAAAGAACAAAGGGATGGTGGTACTTTAGGTGACGTTACTTTACCTGATGGTAATAGTTTTCCTCAAATACAGGGTACGCTTAGAACTGATGTTGGCTTCATATATGACCGCCCATTGGGGCAGGTGATGACTATTAATGTCCGTGGCTCGGCAATGAAACAAGACCACGAGCATCAATTTGGTCCTGTTCAAGATGATGACAGCCATACAAGCAGCCTGATTGAGTCGAGTTTGTCAGGGTATTCGGATAAAGCGGCATGGCTAGTTGGCTTAGCGCTACAGTCTGAAAAGTTCGAATCTGATACCTTTTCTGAATTTAATTATTCCTATCAAGTGCCGGGACTATTTTCGCAACTAGATTATGAAGTCAGTGATGATATTTCTATGTCGCTTAGTGCACGTGCTGATTGGCATAATGAATACGGCACGCAAGTAAGCCCGCGAATTTCATTATTATACGGCCAAGAAAGCTGGTCGGTTAGAGGGGCATATGGGCAAGGTTTTTTCGCACCAAGTCCTTTTATTGAGGATATTGATGAAGCCGGTTTATCTCGTCTTGCGCCGCTAGAAAGTATTGATGAGGAGCGAGCATCTACCGCATCTATAGATTTTAGCTATGTGCTGGGCAGTGTAGAAACTAGCCTGACATTATTTGCGTCTGATATTGATAACGTTACTGAGTTAGCCGTGATTAATAGTGATGATGCTTCAAGAAAGCAAGTTCTTATCGTCAATGCTGCTGGCGAAAGTAACATTAACGGTGCTGAATTATTACTACGCTATCGCTGGCAAGATATTAAATTTACCGGTAGCTATCTATACATAGACGCCACTAAAGAAAGAGATCCGCAATTTGGCCGAGTACCCTTAGCGTTAACCCCTAAACATTCGGCTGGTCTTGTTGTAATGTGGGAAGAACATGGTAGTCATATGGTAGGATTTGAAGCTTACTATACGGGTACACAACAACTTGAAAACAACCCATATCGAGAGCGAAGCAGCCCTTATTGGCACTTAGGGCTGCTGGGTCAAATTACCATCGGACAAGTCAGTTTTTTTGTTAATGCTGAAAACTTGTTAAATGTGCGACAAACAAAGGATGACTCTTTAGTATTACCCGAACAAGCACCTAGCGGTCGATGGACAACCAACATTTGGTCAAGAAACGATGGTTTTACCGTTAATGCTGGTTTACGTTTTAAATTTGGCGGTTAAAATTATACTATATTAGTATAACGATTTGTTGGACTGACCATATTGTATTAAGTGTTTTTAGAGGGGATACCGGCAGTTTTAGCTATCCCCTGATTCGAAGAACGGGTGCTTTGGTGATCTTAAATGTGCTATTAAGGGCTTCTAGTGGCTAGCGTTTAGTTCTCATCGTCACCCTAAACCCTAAACCCTAAACCCTAAACCCTAAACCC
>NZ_JACGVZ010000041.1:0-16631 GCF_014077465.1 Colwellia sp. BRX10-4 | reverse complement strand
GATAAGCAATAAACATCGGTTTAGATTTTAAAGCAACATCTAAGAATTCCTTTATTGCATTAGGCGTGTTTTTCAATTTGATAGCTGATGAATTCATATACAGTTCCTTTGCGCTATAACGCCTAAATAACAGGCTAAAAATAGTGGACTAAAATGGAGCGAAGCGAACAGCCCGCTGTTTTTAGTCCTTGTTGATTTTCTTGTTAGTTGGCTTTTACTCCAACACGTTAGATTGTATTCATCATAGTTTGTTAAATATCTCTCCAAAAAAATCTAATTCTTTAACTTCACCATCTTTTATTTTATATGTAACAATCTTCCCACCGCCCATCACGGGAAATTCAACCCTCATTGTATCTGGTTTAGTATAAGCTGTAGCAACTGCGTGAATTTCCCCTAGTGTAAATTCAAATCTACCTGAATCAAGGAGTTCAACCTTTAGATCTCCCCACAAAGAATTATGAAATATACCAGCATATTTTGATCTGGTATGGCTAAGTATCATTGTTCTTGCAAGGTCTCTTTTTGCTGAATTATCAATAGACATCTGAAGCTTGGGCTTTATTTCACTCCATGCTTCCTTCATTTGTAGAATATGCATATCAGATATATCATCGGCACTGCCTTTATTAAGCAAAATACTATAGGCAATATCCGCAATGCCATTAGAAAGCTTACTACTTATACTTGATTCATTATTTAAAATCACAAGACCTATATTATGTTTTAACATAAAAGAGGTATGGGTATGGGTTCCAGCAACACCACCAAAATGATGATACATTTCTTCGTCTTTATATGGACCTATATACCAACCCCATGCGTACCCTTTACGGATAAAATCACGATACTTTAGATCATTCACTGCTAACTGTTGATGAGATTTCAGGATAACTTCTGCGGGGAAAATCACATTACCATCGACACGACCATCATTAAGATGAGCGATTAGAAAACGTGCCATATCTGATGCTGTTGAAATGGTTCCTCCCGCTCCATGCATAGTGATATTACTTTTTTCAAAAGCTAACACTTCTCTTGGATCTTTTCCTCTTAGTCCGTAAGGTCGTGCAACTTCAAAGCTTTTTTTAATAGAGTCGCTCATATAAGATGAAGTGCGCACCATAGCAAGTGGCTCATAAATTAATTCTGATATTGTTTTCTGCCAATCTTGCTTGTAATAATCCTCAGCCCATACGCTCACAATATTATATCCAAGGTTGGTGTACTGAAATTCACCTAATTTGTTTTTTTCGTCATAAGTCGAAGCTGCAACTAGTTTATGGCGTTGGGCACTATCATGATTTCCTGTATACGCTAGAGATGCAACAAATGGCCAATTTGATATTCCCGCAGTATGGGACATTAAATTTTTTAATTGAATCTGTTCTGTATCAATATGAGAGAATTTAAGTTTTGGAAACATCTCTGTCATTGACATTGTATCTTTGATATCACCTTTGTGTTCCATTAACAAAGTAGACAGAGCAAATATCGGTTTAGTAATCGACGCGATATAAAAAGCGGTTTTATCTGTTACCTTTTTTTTCTCTTTGATATTTGCATAACCAAAATACCCCTCATAAACGACTTTTCCATTTTTGACTATTGCTATTGCTGTTCCTGAGGGTAAACCAACTTCTTTTTTAGCTGCGTTCACATATTTGTCAATAGCAGAAAAATCATCTCTGGCAATAGCGCTACTTGTCCATAGTGATAACGATAGTAAAAGAGTAAGAGTTTTCATTGTTTAATTCCTTTTAATATTAATTACTAAAGCTTAAAATTTAATGATAACAAATATTGATGAGCCAACTAACGCCTCATTAAGAGGCAAAAAATAGTTGGTTAAAATAAGCAAACGTAGTGAACAAAAAGCCAACTGTATTTTGTCCTGCTTGAAATTCTTGTTATGTTTACCTACTCAACAAACCATCCGATAAAATATAAATAGACAAAAAAATCATGGCCAAATAGCAAAATAAAATAAACAAACCTACAAGTGACGATAATAAGAATTTGTGAGAATTAATATAGATACATTTATTTTTTACTAGTTTATATAAAAGATATGCAAATACACATAACAATGTAAAAACAGTTAAATGATAAGCTTGAATAGGTTTTAAAACACCTAAATATGCCAAACCGACGGAGCTAAAAAATACTACAGTTACAATGGTGTCAATTTTTAAGTGAAAGTGCTTAAACTTTGAAAAAAATTTTGTCATAGAGTTTTAAATTTACACTCAAGCTAAAAGTAAACATAACGCCTACTTAAGCGGAAAAAATAGCTGGCTAAAATGTTGAACGGAGTGAAAACAGCCAACTGTATTTTTTCTGTTTGAAGTTCTTGTTATATGCAAGTGCTGCCAATTAGTGCTTTTTGAATTTTAATTTCTTCAAAATCATTATCTGTTTCTGCCATTGCCAAATCAATTTTTGCAGTCGTACATTTGTCAGATAATTCTTTGCTGAGTAAATAAATCTGATCTTTTTGATACTGAGCCATACCTTCTAAACCATTATATTGTTCTCTATTCTCTGGTTTTCTATCTTTTTGGTATGGTGCTGGTTTAGTTGCACCACAAGCTGATAGCAAAAAAATCAGCGAAACTGGAATTAATTTATTAAACAATGCTTGATACTGCTTATGCATATAACGCCACGTTAAGCGGCAAAAGATTTTTGCCTATAATGTGAACGGAGTGAAACAGCCAACTGTTTTTTGTCCGTTTGAACGCCTTATAGTTGGACCAATCCATTTATCAATCGATTAGTTTACTATATTTGATAAGTGGAATATGCATCTGTTGGTTACGAATATTGAACGGCAAACATCCAATATTTCTAACAAGACGTTCGAACCAACAGAGCTACTCGCTTCAAAACGCATACTCAAGGATCGCCTACGACGACTATCTATAAGACCTGCGAGAAACGAGACTTAAGCACATTCCACCTATAATTTTACTCGCTGGAGCATCAAAATGAAAGCATATAACGTCGATGATTTCGCTGCACTTATTGGTATCGATTGGGCTGACAAAAAACATGATATATGTGAGCACCCAAAAAACACCAAACAATATCACTACACCATTATAAAACATAAACCAGAAGCGCTTCACAAATGGGCAATGGAGCTTAAGCTGCGTTACCCAGATCAGAAAATTGCTGTTGTGTGTGAACTTAAAAAAAGTCCCTTAATTTATGCGCTCGCAAAATATGACCACCTCGTCTTATTTACGGTGAATCCATCCGCGGTCGCAAATTACCGCAAAGCATTCACGCCTAGCGGCGCAAAAAATGACCCAACAGATGCATTCATACAAGTTGAAATGATTAAACTTCACATAGATAAACTCTCAGTGATAGTACCTGAGTCAACATCAATGAGAGCATTAGCGCAACTGGTTGAGTATCGTCGTAATGTAGTACAAGATGGCGTCGATTTATCAAATAAAATAACCGCAACGTTGAAGAACTACTCCCCTCAAGCGCGTGAATGGTTTAAAGAAAAAGATACCTTAATCTTTTGTGATTTCATCAGTAAATGGCCATCGCTCACCGCGGTTAAAAAAGCCAGAAAGCAAACCTTATTAGACTTCTTTAATCGTCACAACTCACATTATGAAACCGTCAATAATGCTCGATTACTTAGCATTAAAGAAGCCATTCCGTTAACCGAAGATGAAGGCGTAATAGCCCCTAATCAACTGTTAGTGGAAGTGCTTATCGCACAATTCAAGGTGTTACTTATCGGTATTGAACAGTTGGATAAAGCAATAAAACAGCTGTACAAAAAACAACAAGACAAGGCTATTTTTGATAGTTTACCTGGCGCAGGCCCACAACTAGCACCGCGCTTATTAGTCGCTTTTGGGCACAATAGAGAACGTTATACGGATGCTTCACAGATGCAGAAGTATGCGGGTATTGCACCCGTTATTGAAAGCAGTGGTAAAAAGATATGGACACATTGGCGGTACAGTTGTCCTACTTTTTTAAGGCAAACGTTTGTTGAATGGGCTGGTTTTTCGATACGATATTCATTCTGAGCAAAAGCTTGTTATGAGCAACAAAAAAGTAAAGGTAAACCACATAACAGCATAATAAGATCGCTTGCTTTCAAGTGAATAAGAATAATATTTAGGTGCTGGAAAACGAAGACGCCCTACAACGAATCAAAATATTTAGAAGCATTAAAACGAAGAGGATCACCGTTGATAAAATTTGCAATAACTAGCTAAATTTTACTAGTTGTCCACCTCAGGGCATGTTGTTATGGTGCTAGTTGCAGCCTACTCGTCACATTGTTTTTTATTTCTGTTTACGGTACTTTTCTGCTGAACTCTTGGCTAAGAGGTAAGCTTTATCAAAAGCATTCGTTGATGATGTTTTTATATTTGGTAAAACACCTGTACCTTCCCAATTAGTTTGAGTAATAGGGTTAATAGCGCGACCAGTAGGAACATTAATACTAAATAGTTCATTTATTTCTATTGGACCTCCTGGGTTTGCACCACCACCTGTACTTTCGCCTACAATTGTTGCTCTTTTTCGAGTTTTAAAATTATAAGCAAACTCTTCCGCTCCAGAAAAAGTATATTTACTTGTAAGTACGAATAATGGAACATCAGGCATACGTTCAGAAGGTAATTCATCAAGAGTCCAAAACTCTTGAGTCCTGTTACCTTTTCTCCAATATAAACTATTCAAATGAGTTTTTTCACCAAAGAAGTAACTACAAATATATTGCACCAATTCAGGAGAGCCACCATCATTTTTTCTAAGGTCAAAAATAACTGCGTCTGTATTCTTAATAACCTTTAATACGCCATCAACAGTTTCTTTTGCTGAATCAAAGCCACTAAAGTAACGAAAATCGATATACCCGACATTACCCTCTAGAATCTCAATTTTTTTAAAACCGTAGTTCTCTTTTTGTTCTTGTTTTAAATACTCTAAATACGGGCTACTTGATTGCTTTTGCTCTGGTTGTGGCTTTTGAGGTTTTTTAACTCTAACTTCCATATGTTTATCATGGTTTATTTTTTGTAGATCGATAGTTAATTGTTCTGCAAATTTATGCGCATCAATAATTTCATTATATTTCCCAGACTTAAATTGTTCTTGTATGAAGTTAGCATTTTTCTGTGCAACCTTAGGGAAAACGTAATTTTCAATAACGATCTTAGAAATCCCCTCTACAACTTCTTTACGTTGTTCCTTATTTAATTCAATGCTTTTTGATTGAACAATCGAGGAAAACACTAGGGTTGTTAGTAGAACTGACAACAACTTAAAGCGAGGTATTAAGTAGAACATGAAACTTCCTTATTAGATGGAGATATAAAGCACCATAACGCCCAATTAACGGGCTAAAAATTGTGGGCTAAAATGGAGCGAAGCGAACAGCCCGCTGTTTTTAGTCCTGTTAAATTGCTTGTTATAAGCCGGTTATTGCAACCCTATATCACTTAATATCCATTTTAATTGACGGTCATTTTTTGAAATATAGTCATCAATTGAAACTTCAATATGAACATTTGGGTATAACGCATCTTTATTATCACGAGTAAAGTGATACAGGCGCTTTGAGTATGTTACCTCTAGGTTGGAGTTAGGTAAAATAAATTGCCCCATATCTTGGTAACCTGAAGGTTTGGCACCTGTAGGTTCACCAACTAATTTTGCATTCAATAATTGTGAAAACTGAGCAGCATTACTCATTGCTGCTGAGAAAGTTGTATTATCAATAAGAACATAAACGCCTGACTTCCAATCTATACTGTCAGCCAGTACCAGTAATTGAGCCAATTTTAAACCTACAAAAAAGTCCCCACCATAATTGTCTCTAAGGTCAATTATTAACTTTTTAGATTTGTTTTTATTGATGAAGGATAATAAATCTTCACCCAGTGATTCCATTTTTGAGATTGATGTATAACGGCGAAATTTAAAATAGACCACTTTATTATCGTTTAACGACCCAAACCAAAGATTCTCGTTTAGTTTTTCCTCAATCGAAAATATGGAGTTGTTTAGATAGGTGAGTTCGGCTGTATACTCATTTGAGTGGGATGGTTCTAATTGTTGTTCAATTAGTTTTTTGCCTATTGTGAATGTAAATCGAGCTTGAAATGTACCTTTGACAATTCCCAGCCCATTAAGTAACTCGGCTTTTGGGATATATTGTGCTGCTCTTATTTGTGTTGAGTATTTGTTTTCAGAAAAAGGTGCTAGTTGAGAAAATAAACGATAGATTTCTTCTGCATTCATGTCGTTAATTTTCTCAAGTTTCGCACCAAGGAGGTGCTTGAAATCCTTGGTAGTTTTAATTACATAAAGCTCTCCATTGAGCACCTTTAATTGAATAGGAAAACTTTTTAAATTAGCTCCCCATAAAGGAAATGATGTATGCCCATCACCAATTTTGTGAGTTAACCTCATCAGTTCAATTAATAACTGATTTTTCGTTAAGGAGGATAGAGAGCCTTTAAGTTGCGTTACCTCTTTATTAAAGCTTTGCCTAGAAATCGTATGGTAAAGATCTATATGTTTTTCAGACAAATTTCGTGAATAAAACTCTAGATCATCTTGCCAACTTTTAACCTCTAAATCAGTAATGCCAAAACAATGGAGAGAAATCATTGATAATAAAATTGAAAGGGAAAGTCTCACTCGGTATTCCTTTAGGCTTATAACGCCACATTAAGCGGCAAAAAATTGTTGGCTAAAATGTTGAACGAAGTGAAAACAGCCAACTGTTTTTTGTCCGTTTGAATGCCTTGTTAGCTGTACTATGCACTGAAAAATCCATTTGTTACAACTGAAAGAAATGTTAAAAAACCGAATAACAGTTGTAACTGAAATAATTTACGAGCATTTAATAACTCTAATTTTAATCTTTCATCAGATATGTCTTTTATAGCGTTACCCGACCATAACTTACTCATAAAATTAAAATCTTTGTGTATGTGCGATGAGCTTTCGTATGTAACGCCAAAAAGATCTAACTTATTTAAATGACAAAACTCTTGAGCCTTTGTGATTGCTTGGTTGTAACGCACTTTAAAATAAATTGATATTGCAATTAAGGATATAAATATAATAACGATCACAAAACTTTCCTTGTACAGCTAACGCCCCATTAAGAGGCAAATGATAGTTGGCTAAAATAAGCGACGAAGGAGCAAAAGCCAACTGTCATTGTCCTTATTTAACAGCTTGTTAGTTACCCAGTACACCCAATATCCAGTCATTGTAATTTGACACCCTAACTTGATAAGCAGTAGTACCATACAAACCACCTTTAAAAGAAGATATATCGCCATGCCCCAATTGCCAACTTGATAAACCTATCAAAAAAGGCACACCGTCTTGAAATACAACAGATGCCCCTCCGCTATCTCCTGAACCGTGCATCCCCTCGAGTGATAATGCATTTGCAGGTTCGTTAAATTTAAATACCAGCCAGTTACCTTCTGCGCTTTCAACAACATTTTGAAACTGATTCATAACACGAAGTGATTTAGTATCAGGATCTTCACCAGTTAATCCGTTCCCAGTAGCTCCCTTACCATAAACTGTAATTATTTTGTCTTTTTCACTTTTACCCGTATACATACTGATTGGTTCTATACCATTAACGGGTGAAGTTAATTTGATTAACGCAATATCACTTCTAGATTTAAAAAAACTCATTAAAGGCTCTAAATCACCTTTAAGTAAATTTTTATTAGGTTGAGTGTAATTGGGGTGTATATGAACGCTTTCTATTTCATAAACTTTTGAACCAACAATTAAATCCTTGCCAACATAATCATAAAAAATAGTATGTGCTACAGTCAAAATCCATTGTGAATTTATTAGTACACCATGGCCTTCATGTGGCATATCAATTAGGTATTCAGGTGCTTTTTCTATGACATAATTTTCAGGGGGAATATCATGCCTCTTCACAACAGCATTACTGATAGTAGAAAAGAAAATAAGGGATAAGAGAAATAAAATTTTCATATTACGTCCATGTTCATTGATGGGTAACTAACGCCACGTTAAGCGGCAAAAAGTTGTTGGCTAAAATTGTGAACAAAGTGAAACAGCCAACTGTTTTTTGTCCGTTTGAACGCCTTGTTAGATTTGTTCTTTCAACTTTTTAATAGAGCTAGAAAGTACAATATCTTTTTCTGATCTCAGATGTTCAGGCATACGATCAATAATAATTTTTGGGCTAATACCATAGCCTACAAACTCTCTCCCATCTGGGTATGTATCTCTTTTAGTACAAATTCTGAAAGACCCACCACCAGGTAAATCAAAGAAAATTGGCTGGCCCGTACTTCCATATGTTTTTTCACCAACGGTAGTAAAGTGCTTTAGCTTATCTGCATAGATTAAAAAATCCTCTGCTGCTGAGGCGGTATGCCTCCCAATCAACACGTAAGTAGGTACAATATGACTATTTTCTTTTGCTTTGAGCGATTCCATAGCTCCTGACTCCCATGCATTATCTTGGGCATAACTTTTATATTTTTCACTATAGTTTCCCCATGCTTTAAACGCAGCAATATTTTTTCTGGTTTTCCAAATAGAGCCATCTAAATCTTTATTTGTAAAGTGGGATAATATTTCAGCTGCAATACTTGAATTACCGCCACCATTGAACCTTAGATCAATAATTAATCCCCTAGCTTGTTTAACTTCATCATAAACTTCATTGAAGTCTTGCAGGATTTTTTCATCATGAAAACCATTAAGAGCGATATAGGCTATCTTACGATCCAACCACTTAAATTCAAATAACTCCCCATTCGATTTGGGAAGCTTTAACGACACTTTATCTATTTTTTGATGTCGTGCATTTCTAGTAAGAGTTAAGTCTTTGAACTCCCCTAAAGGAGTCTTTATAGTAAAATTAACCTTACTATCAGGTGATCCGTTTAATGTATTTCTTACACCATCGTTCCACAAAATATGCTCGGTTGAACTAGCAATATAAGGCATAACATTGGTTTTTAAATAAGTTTCTAAATTAACACCTTCAACTGAAACAACGGTAGAGCCTAAAGGAATTTCAGCTTGAAGCTCACTTTTTACTTTAGTAACTACAGCTTGCTGATGAGCCTCTCTTAAACTTAAGGCTGGCCAGTCTACATACTTAGAAGAAAGTCCTTTTGGTAAGTAAATATTAGTATGTCCATCGTGCAGTAAAGCATTAAATTTCATTAGTTCGCGATAATACTCATAAGTTGTTTCAGTAGCTAAAACTTTGGGGATATATTCTCTATATGCGCTATCAAAATCTAAGTCGGGTACTTGGTCAAAATACGCAAAATTGTAACTCGCTTCTTTCCAAAATAATGACAAACCATATAATTTATCTTCGTTTGATAAATTATATGGCGGATTTCCAACCTCTTTGGCAGAAACAGAAATAGATACAATTAACAAAGATGCTAATAATACTTTTTTAATCATTTAAACTATCCTTAGTAGCTTGAAACTCTGATGTAACCATGAAAAATCTAACGCCCACTTAAGCGGACAAAAATAGTTGGCTAAAATAGTGAGGAACGAACGGCAGACATCATTTTTAGTCCTTTTGATTGTCTTGTTAGACAATCGCCCAACCACATAAACCAAGAAGTATTATATTTGCTACCAAGGCCATTAAATAGAAATAGCTTCTTGAACTTGGATTTTTTTCTGTTGATATCGAATAATACAGAATCATATGAATAATTCTGGATATTGCCATGATTCAAATTATGATTCCAGTCCAAAAAATATTAGCCCCAACAAGTATTGCTAAAAATGAAGCACCAAGCATCACTGTGGTATTTTCTAGAGAATTGGCAAATGTTCTATTTGAACGAAACACGAATGAAGAATGACTTAGTGATGAATCAATTTTTCCAGGAATAGCACCTGGCTGTGAAGCTTTAGATTTTGCTGCAACTAGACTTTGTACTACAACAGTCAATATGATTGTTAATATACCGAAAAAAGCAACTGAATAAGAATCTAACATGAACCAAACACCCCTTTATTTAATATTGCCTAACACCCAATTAATGGGCTAAAAATTGTGGGCTAAAATGGAAGCGAACAGCCCACAATTTTTAGTCCTGTTAAATTGCTTGTTATCTGCACTCCTTACTTGAATCATTGTTTAAGCTTCGTGTAAGCATGCCACCCAAAATATTTAAAATGCCTTCAAGAGTATCTGAATTTTGATTGTTTTTAACCTTGTTTCCGTGAGTGTTACTCTTGTTTTTATTCTCATGTCTTTCGAATGCATTATCACCCGCACCGACAACAAAATCACATGCACATTCGTTGGCTTAGTTGTTGAGCAACCACCTAAAGAAACTAAACATGTGATTATGATGATTTTTACTGAAACTTTCGAGAATATACAAACTCCATGTGCACATAACGCCCACTTAAGCGGACAAAACAGTCGGCTAAAATGTGTAGCGAAGCGGAACTTTTGTTTCGCTTGAAGTTCTTGTTATGTGCATTCTTGGCATGATGTATGACACGCACTAACTAAATTATGCTACGGACAATGCTTGTTTTGTGGATTCTTTTCGCAAGAACAGTTCGACAATAATAAAAGCAAACGGAACAATAGAAGCTAAAAACAATGCTATCCAGAATAGAATAGACCAACCTTTTTTCTTGGCTACAACAAATGATAGCGCAATGTAAAGCATGAATAAAACACCATGAAACATGCCAAGATAAGAAACAAATTCTCTGCTTATTAGACCAAGCGTAACACATAAAATAGCTAAGAATGACAAACCCTCAACAACACTGATAATTCTAAAATATTTGAGCATGATACAACCTGTTTAGTTCTAACTTTATCATTGACCTAAACATAAAAATAAATGTTCAGGCTTAAGGCTTATAAACGTTTAGCACATAACACCCAATTAATGAGCTAAAATGGAAGCGAAACTAGCCAACTGTTATTTGTCCCGTTTGAAGGTCTTATTAGAATAATGTGAGCACACCAGAAGCTATAACAAGAATAAGCCCAACAGACCTTACAATATTTACGTGCCCAACTTTTAATATGACTGTATTTGTACTGCTATGTAATTTTGAGAAGATTTCATTTATAGGTGTAAAAAACATCCAAGGCGTACACGCCATGCTAAAGAAAACAAATACCATCCCCAACATAGAAAATAAATGTTCAAAGTCTATATCTTGAACCAACACCTGATTTAGAACGGCAATAGTCGTAATAATACATATAGTAAAACAAGATATGGGCGCTATTTTTTCTTTCTTCATACTATCAATTAACTCCCTGTTTTGATAATTATTATAACGTCCACTTAAGCTGACAAAAACAGTTGGTTAAAATGTGAAGCAAAGCGGAACCTAACTAACTGTTTTTGTTCTGTTTGAAGTGCTTGTTATATGCAATCCATTAACTTACTCAGTTGTTCTTTGTTCTTTGTTCTTTGTTCTTTAATTAAGAAGATAACAAAAAAAAGACTGAAAAAGAAATGTCACTACCTGAATACTCTCCATTGCAAGCTGAATTGTGACAAGTAAATTCAGCTCCGCTTGCGATAGTCAAAACCCCAAAAACTATAGCTAGAATTAAATATGAATATTTTTTCATTGAACACTCTTTAGCATATAACGCTCGCCATAAACGGCTAAATAATAGTTGGCTAAAACAGCGAGGAAAGAGCACAGCCAACTGTTATGTGTCCGTTACTTTATGGCATTGTTAACTGTACTATGGCCACCTTGCTATGGTAAGTAATAATATTAAACTAAAAACGTAACCATAAAACAGTTGCATAATAGTGAAGGAAAAAACATCTTCTGTGACTGTAACTATACCGTGCCTACTTAACGTCCACCCACTTCGAAAAGAATGCAACAAAGGTGACCCTGTCATTAATAAAATAAGTGCGGAATAAAATTTATCTAAGCCTTTCAATATGCTCGGTTCAGTTGACAGCACAACAGGAAGACTACCTATAAAACTAAACAAAAAAACACCTACAACCCTTTTATAAGAACAACTGACCTTCATTATTCCTTTTCTTACTTCTGCCTCTTCTTTGATTTCATTATTGAATTGTTCAAGTTCATGATCTCTTTTTGATAACTCACACATTATTTCAGCAAAGTTTTCTGGATATTTATCTTTATCAATATTTACTTTTACATCAAGTAAGTCTTCGAGAGTATATTGTGAATAATCGATTTTAATGCTGATGTCTCCTTGTACAGCTAACGCCTCGTTAAGAGGCAAATAATATGTTGGCTAAAATAAGCGACGCAGGAGTAAAAACCAACTGTTATTTGTCCTGCTTTAACGACTTGTTAGCAATACGGTTATACACCAACTGGCGTTGTAAACAAACCTACAAGAACCAAGAACCAAAATACAACACTAAGTGCTAGCCAAAAATAATTTAAGCCAGTTATTCTACTATTTGATTTACCCTGTTCATCTTCGCCAGAGTAGTTTACCAAAGATTGTGCTTTATATAAGACCCAGCAAGATACAGGAAGTATTAATAAACTAAGGTAAAAGGTAACTGGGTTGCCGTGCCCCCTGTCTGATAAGTTAGTACAAATTTGACAACCAATAGCAAATACAACATATATGGTTGCCATGTAATTAATACTTTTAGGAGCTTCTCCAGTCTTTTTTGTGTGCCTCATTTCAAACAAAGCAAACAAAGAATGAGTGAAAAAAATAGAAAAAATCCCTCTCATAATTGGCCACATATCTTCATTTGTGCTTTTTTTGTATAAGCTCCAATGCTTAAAGAACCAATAAACGGTATAAAAACCAAATGTACCGAGGAATAAAATTAAGAATTTCTTTGGGGATACTATATAGAATTCCATTTCGTTCGATTCAGCCTGAGATTCACTATCTGAATTTTCAATACTTGCTTCCATTGCTACTCCATGTTGATGTATTGCTAACGCCACATTAAGCGGCAAAAAATTGTTGGTTAAAATATTGAACGAAGTGAAAAAGCCAACTGTTTTTTGTCCTTTTGAGCAACTTGTTAGCTTTGAGGGCTCATAAGCATTGCCATACCTAGCCAAGAGAACCATAATATTTGGCCTAAGCCAAATATTTCTGTCAGTATTTCAGCAGGATAAATAGTGAGAATACCAACAGTACCAATAAAAAGACCGAAACAGTTTAGCAATTTAGGTAGTTCAATAATTTTTAAGCCTGCAACACTCAATAAAAGAACCCATAACCCTCCTACAACTTCGTTACCGCCCCCTAAACCTTCAACTATTGTATTAATAACTACCCAAAGAGTCATTGCTTGCTCTGCGTTTTTGGCAGACAAATCGATTACAGCACCTAATCCTACATTTGCAATCATTCCACTTGCTATGACAAGGCCAACCCAAATAATACCGAAGACCGAAGCAGTTTGTGATAAAACAGGGGCTTTGGTTTTCATCCGTTGATGGACCGCTAAAACTAATACTGCCAAAAAAAGACCAAAGGCGACATACATAGTTAAGTTAACTATCGATAAAATTACCTGATTATTAGTTAGAAAAATAAATTTATGTGTATCATCCGCACTTACAGGGTAATCCCAAAACGCTCCAAAAAAAACAAAAGCTGATATGTAAATAGCGGCCTCAAAAAGTGCTGCGACGCCACCTATTTTTTGTAAGTTATTCACGACTCTATCCTTGATTAGAAAAAATTTAATTTAAGTTAACATAAAAGAATAGTTGTTAACGACTTCAGTATGTAACAAAAGCTAACGCCACGTTAAGCGGCAAAAAATTGTTGGCTAAAATATGAAGCGAAGCGGAACCTAACCAACTGTTAAAAGTCCTGCTTGAATGGCTTATAGTTCGACCAAGCCACTTAATCTCATAAAGTAACTTACTATTAGATTAGGTGGAACATGCTCCTGTTGGTTACGAATATTGAACGGCAAACATTCAATGTTTCTAACAAGACGTTCGAACCAACAGAGCAACTCGCTTTCTAAACGCATACTCAGGGATTGCCGACCACGACTATCTATAAGACCTGCGAGAAACGAGATTTAAGCACATTCCGCCTGTAACTTTACCCGCAGGAGCTGAAAAATGAAAGCCTATAACGTTAATGATTTCGCTGCTTTAGTCGGTATCGATTGGGCAGATAAAAAACATGATATCTGTGAACACCCCAACGACACTGAAAAATACCACTACAGCATTATAAAAAGTAAACCCGAGGCGCTTCATGAATGGGCAATGAGCCTTAAACAGCGTTACCCAAATCAAATAATAGCGGTTGTTTGTGAGCTAAAAAAAGGTCCGCTGATTTATGCGTTATCAAAATATGACCATCTTGTTTTGTTTACTATTAACCCCTCCACCGTGGCTAAATATCGTAAAGCCTTTACCCCAAGTGGTGCTAAAGATGATCCTTCTGATGCACTACTACAAGTTGAGATTTTGACCCTACATATGGGGAAACTCAACGTCATTGAACCCGAATCAGCGGCTATGCGAGCACTCTCTCAATTGGTTGAATATCGTCGAAATCTGGTGCAAGATAGTGTCGACTTATCAAATAAGATAACCGCCGCATCAAAGAGTTACTGCCCACAAGCTATTGAATAATTTAAAGAAAAATATAAATTTACCTTCTGTGATTTCATCCTTAAATGGCCGTCACTCGTTCACGCTCAAAGAGCAAAAAAACAAACATTATTAAACTTTTTTAATAGCCATAACTCACATTACGCCCAGGTTAATGATGCCCGTATCATGAGTATTAAAAATGCCATGCCATTAACAGAAGACACCGGAGTAATAGAACCAAATCAACTGTTAGTTGAAGTACTCATTGCGCAATTCAAAGTGTTACTCAAGGGTATTGAATCGCTAGATAAAGTGATAAAAAAGGCCTATAAAGCTCAAAATGATAAAGTTATTTTTGATAGTTTCCCCTGTGCAGGCCGACAACTTGCGCCACGATTATTAGTGGCATTGGGCAGTAATAGAGATCGTTATGATGATGCATCTGAGCTACAAAAATATGCAGGTATTGCGCCTGTCATGGAACGCAGCGGCAAGAAAATGTGGACACATTGGCGGTACAGTTGCCCTACTTTTTTAAGGCAAACCTTTGTGAAATGGGCCGGTTTATCGATACGTTATTCATTTTGGGCAAAGGCTTATTACGAGCAACAAATAAGCAAAGGTAAACCCCATAATAGTATTATAAGATCACTGGCTTTCAAGTGGATCAGGATCGTATTTAGGTGCTGGAAGACACATACACCATACGACGAATCAAAATATTTAGAAGCACTTAAAAGAAGAGGTTCACCGCTATTAAAATTTGCAATAAATAGCTAAATTTTACTAGTTGTCCACCTCAGGGCGTGTTGTTATGAGTGAGTGTGCGCCAAACCAAGCCTTTTAATTATTTGAACAATACAACCAATTAAAAAGTAACCTAAAAACTGACCTGAAAGAAAAAGAATCATTTTAGGAACAAAATCAGTTTCTTCACTGAAAAAACTTAGAATGAACATTGCTGGAGCAGCCAATATACTATATCCAGGTAATGACACAGGAACCATGAAGTAATTAAATAAAAAAGAACACAGTCCAATTACAATACCAATAGCCCCGAATATAGAGGAAAACTTATAATTTAACACCAAAAATATCGACTCATCATAACGCCCTGTTAAGCGGAAAATAATGGTTGGCTATAATGCGCGAAGCGCAAGCCAACTGTTATTTTTCCGTTTGAACAGCTTGTTATATTTTTTATGCCACTGCAAAATTTACTGAGTGGACATTGGTTAAGTTTATTTGTTGCTTAGCATGCCAAAGATCATAGTTATCTTGCATTGATAGCCAACTCTCAGGAGTTCTTCCTATTGCTTTAGACAAGCGCAGTGCCATTTCGGGAGAGATGGCACTTTGACCTTTAAGAACTCGATTTAAAGTAGATGATGCTACATCTAATTGTTTAGCCAGATAGCGACAGCTAAAACCAGCAGGCTCCAAATAAACATCGTAAATGAACTCCCCTGGGTGCGGTGGATTATGCATAGTCATTAGTGATAGTCCTCATAGTTGAGAATGAAAGCATTGCCATCGATAAACTCGAAAGTAATGCGCCAGTTACCGTTTACAGTAATAGACCAAATCCCATCTCTATTGCCTTTTAAAGGATGTAATTTAAAACCGGGCAAATTGATATCATCAATTTCTTGAGCGGTGTCTATTGCGGCTAGTTGCATACGTAATTTACGTTGATGCTTTGCCTGAATACCTGAGACACTTCCAGTTTGGAAGTATTTCTTGAGTCCTTTGTGCTTAAAAGATTTAATCATGCAATAAGTGTAGCGTGATGCGCATCAGTTGTCGATAAAAATATAACGCCCTAATAATGGGCAAAAAATTGTTGGCTAAAATGTGTAGCGAAGCGAAACTAGCCAACTGTTAAAAGTCCTGCTTGAATGGCTTATAGTTGGACCATTCCACTTATATAACAAAGTAACTTACTATTATATTAGGTGGAACATGCTTCTGTTGGTTACGAATATTGAATGGCAAACATCCAATGTTTCTAA
>NZ_JACGVZ010000040.1:0-17730 GCF_014077465.1 Colwellia sp. BRX10-4 | reverse complement strand
GGAGCGTTGCTCCGTTGCTGCAGGCCTTGCCTGAAGCGAGATGCGCATGATACGCTTCTCAGTTTTGATGTCAACGTTTTATTTAATTTAATTTGAAGTTTCTTTTCGAAGATTCAAACCTTATCCATAGAACGTTAAGTTAACTACTTTACCCTAAAGTGATGTAGATAACTTATCAAAACAGCTCTTTCGTGGTTCGTTTTGACTGAACCCCTTGGAACTGGAGCGCATTCTAGACATATTTTGAAAAGGATCAAGTACTATTTTCATCTTTATGTTTGTTTGCTGAAAATAAAAACAATATGGGCAATATACTTCCTAATCGCTCAAAAAACATCAGCAATTATATTCCTCCTATATAATAATCCACTTAAAGTGGCTTATATAAGCACTAAAATAGTGCTTTTAATTAATATGCTTATTTAGTGTAGTAAACTTTTTATTTTTTGCTTAATATAAGTAAGGTGTTATTTGCATATAAATTACACTTATCTTTTTTACAACTTTGTACTTTGTACAATATTCAAGGCTGGGTAGCAGGGACATTGCAATTTAGTTTTTTAATTTAGAATTTAAAATAATAATTAGGTATTCATATATGAAGTCTCCTCAAGGGTTAACATTTATCGTCGCAGTAATATTTGCTGTAATTGCTTACATTTTATCAACTGTTATTGGCAGCTCACCAGAAATTACTGCGATATTAGTTTTAGTAAGTACTTTTATTGCGCCACTTATAGGTTCATCAACTACTGCAGAAAGTGCTGATGAAGAAATAAAAACGTTATATGTAGGGAATCTACCTTACCGAGCAAATGAATCATCGATCAGAGAGTTATTCTCTGAACATGGTCAAGTTCATTCTGTTCGTTTAATGAAAGATAAACATACTGGAAAGCGTCGTGGTTTTGGTTTTGTTGAAATGTCAGCTGATGCGGCTGATGCGGCTGTTACATCGCTTAATGATACTGAATTTCAGCAGCGTACTTTGAAAGTTCGTGAAGCGAAGGAACGTCCAGAAAAAAGTCTCGAAGAAGAATAACCATTATTCTTGGTAAGTTTTCCTAAATAAACCCACGTTAGCGTGGGTTTATTTTATCTATTAGAGCTTAATGTTGTCAGACCTAACCGTATCTATTACTTTATCGAACTTTTCTTTAGCGACTTTATCGTCACCAAACTCAGCTTTAAAGACCGCATCAAGTAACTGACCAAAAGCATCATCATTCTTAGACAATATTTTATCTGCTTGTTCTTGTAGCTGGTTAAACTGATCTAAAAAGTCAATTAAAGGCCTCAGGTCTTTTCCGACACTAGGCGCTAATTTATCATCCAACTCTGCAACTGCTGTATACGCTTGGCTAACATAACTGGTTTTTGTTTGCTGCAAGTCCATACTAAAACTAGTTATCTGTTTATTATCAAAGCTAAGTTCAACTGCTTTTTCAAAAGCTTTATTAACATCGCCATTAAAGAAGTCTTTTTGTAGTGAATTTACGTCTTTAATTAATGCTTCGATGGCTGCTTTTTCATCATTATCAAGTTCCCCCTCTACGCTATAAGAAAAGTTAATTTCATGATACTGACTACTGGTACTACTATAATTTGTCGATCCCCCTTGGCTACTCTCTTGATACTGGTAAGCTTCTTTACTGGCATATTCTTGTAATTCGCTAAATGATATTGAAACGACATCACCGTCAGTAGTGGTAATACTCAGCTCACTACCTTTTGAATTGCTTGTGTATAATTCGCTATCAATTGCTGTAGACCTGATACTTGGCGTTAACTCCGCTATCTTCTCATTCGATTTATTGGCTGGAGGAAACATTTGTTCATAAAGGTCGTCAATCCCCTTATTAATAAGCGTACGACTTTTTTCTATACCTTGGTTTAAGTCATCGTCAAGCATGGCGAGATCTTTTAAATCGCCTTTTGCTTGATCAATACCTAAATTCGCCCCAGCACGCCCCTGCTCAAACATCTCTTTCAACTTATCCTCACTCACTCCATTTGCTTGGGCAGCTAAAATACTAGAGCTAACAAAGTCCATAACATTACGAACCACTGCTTCGAAATCAAAAAGGCTAGTTGCTGGTTCGCTTTCACTTAACGCTGTTTTGCTGATATCACTCATCACTACATTAGTTGCTTGTGGTCTATCGGTAATCTTTTGAAAATTTGCTGAAATCTGACTAGAAATTGATTGAGATATAATTTTCATTGTAATGGCAGCACGATGGTTTAATGCCAGTGTATTAACTGACTCTGCTGGCATTTCTCGTTTAACGACTTCATTATTTGCTGGTTCACTTTTACGACTTTTCCCTACATAATTCGGCAACCTTGTCTGATTATCAATTTTATTCATTGTTACTCTCCGGTGTCTAATTAAATTTTAATTAGACACAATCAAAGATCTAAAGATCCTTAAATTTAATATGGCTATTATATCGGCATTTTTTCGTAAAACTTTAGGAAAAACTCAGTCTCTTGTAAGAAAATTATAGACAAATGACTAGACAAAGTAATCACAATCGCTAAACTCAGCGCCTCTGTAATACTCACTATAGTTGAGTATAATATTGTTTAATTTTTTCTACGTTTAAGGCTTATATATGTTTAGTCACATTGCACCACAATTTTATGATAAACAACTTGATAACAAACAGGATGATATCGCTAAATTGTTTAGTGATTTTGACTTACCAAATTTTGATGTTTTTCGATCAGAGCCATTAAACTATAGATTAAGAGCAGAGTTTAGAGTCTGGCATGACAATGATGACTTATTTTATATTATGTTTAATAGTGAAACGAAAGAAAAGTATCGCGTCGACACTTTCCCCGTTGCCAGTAAACTAATTAATCAAGCCATGAAAGCCTTGCTTGACGAAATTAAAGATAAACCTTCACTTCGTCATCGATTATTTCAAGTCGATTTTTTATCAACACTCAGTGGCGAGCTTTTAATAAGCTTGTTGTATCATCGACAATTAGATGAAGAGTGGCTAAGTGATGCAGCAACACTAAAAACGACCCTTTCAGCAATAGCCCCTGTTGATATTATTGGCCGTGCTAAAAAACAAAAATTTATCCTTGATAAAGATTATGTCACTGAGAAGTTAACTGTTGGCGATAAAACTTATATCTACGAGCAAGTAGAAAATAGTTTTACACAGCCTAATGGGCACGTTAATGAGCAAATGCTACTTTGGGCAAAGCAAGGCACACAAAATATCGATGGTGACTTAATAGAACTCTATTGTGGTAATGGTAACTTTAGTATCGCACTCGCTGAAAACTTTGATCGGGTTTTAGGGACTGAAATATCGAAAACGTCAGTAAAATCAGCACAAAATAATATCGCCGCAAACCAGTTAACCAATGTTGATATAATAAGAATGTCCAGTGAAGACTTTAGTCAAGCCATGAACGGTGAGCGAGTATTTCGTCGTTTAGAAGGTTTCGATCTCAAAAGCTATAATTACGATACCGTATTAGTTGATCCACCAAGAGCAGGCCTTGACCCTGATAGCGTAGAGTTAGTTAGCCGATTTGAACGTATTGTCTATATCTCATGTAATCCTGAGACATTAAAAGAAAACTTAGTTGAACTAATAAAGACACACAATATTGAAAAATTTGCGTTATTTGATCAGTTTCCATATACCCACCATGTTGAAACAGGTGTGATACTTTCACGTAAAAAGTAAAATTTTTACTTTTTTACTCCCCTATTGCTAAATTCAGCAGCTCCCCGTGCTATAAAGCGCAGCTGCTGAATGGTTCGCATTGATATTTGTCGACGATCCTCTTTATCAACATCTAACGCATCAGAACCAGCACTAAATACGATAGTCACCGCTGCATCGGCTTGTAAAAAAGCCACATCTGCATTCAACTTATTTGCTTGCTGTAGATAATCACATAATTCTAAAGTGAAATAACGCACTTCTCGATTTACCGCCGCTCGAAAAGCAGCTGATGTTCCAGAACGCTCTCGTAATAATAAGCGAAATATATTACCATTACTTTCAATAAACTCCATAAAGGTGACGACAGATATTTGAATGACAGAACCGCCTTTTTCAATACGTTGGCGAGCTTGTCGCATTAATTGACGCAAAGTTAAACCCGCTTCATCGACCAGCGTTAAACCTAGTTCGTTCATATCAGAGAAATGTCGATAAAATGATGTTGGTGCTAAGCCAGCCTCTTTAGCGACTTCCCGTAAGCTTAAACTCGAAAAGCTACGCTCACTACTTAACTGCCCAAGAGCAGCATCAATTAATTGCCGACGTGTTTTTTCTTTTTGCTGTGCCCGGATCCCGCTCATGACTTCATTAACCTATACTTTAGCCTGTTTATATCATACTGAATTTTCATCTATTTACTAGAAACTTGATCACTAACATCGACATTTAAATACAGTATTATCGATTAAAGATAAAAAATTTAATAAAAATTACCTTGACTGAAAAGTGATCAAAGTTAAAATAGAGTACACGTGTACACTGAAATAATTTACTTAGTGTTTGTTTTTTTACTGATGGAATTCTTATTACATGAATAAACCTAAAATCGTTTGGCTAAATTTTAGTGTGTTTTTAATTACCTTTTTAGTTGCCGCAATTGGCGTCCCGTATCGTGCAATAACACACGGTTTTGATACCACTGAACTTGTAGTAGCACTATGCTGCTTTATCTATTGTGGTATGTCTATTACTGCTGGCTATCACCGATTATGGTCGCACAAAAGCTATCAAGCACATGCTTCGCTACGTTTCATTTTTGCACTAGGTGGTGCATTTGCCTTACAAAATAGTATATTACATTGGGCTTCTGATCATAGAGTTCATCATAAGCATGTCGATAATAATGACAAAGATCCCTATTCAGCTAAAAAAGGCTTTTGGTATTCACATATCGGTTGGATGCTGCGTGAGTATCAAGCGCATCGATATGCTAATTACGACAATACCCGTGATTTACAAAAAGACGCTATTGTAATGTGGCAGCACAGAAATTATTTGTTGCTAACAATATTGATGAACTTTGGTGTACCTATTTTATTTGGTTTATGGCACGGCGATATTATTAGTAGTTTACTTTTAGTCGGTTTCTTGCGACTAGTGTTAAGCCATCACACTACTTTTTTCATTAATTCTTTGGCACATATCTGGGGGAAACAAACTTACACAGAAAGAAATACTGCACGAGATAATGGCTTTCTTGCTTTTTTAACCTTTGGTGAGGGCTATCATAACTATCATCATATTTTTGAAAATGATTATCGTAACGGCATTCGTTGGTGGCAGTTTGATCCAACTAAATGGTTGATTAAAGGTTGTGAATTTTTGAAGCTTACCTCAAAACTGCGGACTTACCCAGATGACAAAATTGAAAAAGCGCGCTTAGCTATGGTACTTAAACGTAGCCAGAAGAAGTTACTCTCTCATCCAAATGCGGAACAAATGCGAGAAAAACTACAGCAAGAATATGATTTACTCATTAGTAGAATTAATGACTACTATGATGTGCGTAAAAAATTACTTGCCAGTAGGCGCGATAAATTAATCGCCGACGTTGAGAGCTCTGAATTAGCAGCGCAATACCAAGAATTTAAGCAGCACTTGGCAGACCAACAACAGCATTTTCAACGCTTATTAACCCAACTGGCATAAACCCCTTAGATTAATAAGCTTTTACATGGTCAGACGTCTAAATTCCTGCTAAAATTTTTTTATCTTAGTAGGAATTTAAGGCAAGATTTTGGCAACTCAAAATAAAGCTAAAACGAAGAAGAAAACAAATAACGATTACGATTACGATGCAATAATTATAGGTACCGGACCCGGTGGCGAAGGTACGGCTATGGAGCTATCTAAAAAAGAAAAACGTGTTGCTATTGTTGAACGATATAAAGACGTTGGCGGTGGTTGTACGCATTGGGGAACTATTCCTTCAAAAGCTTTACGTCAAAGTGTTAGCCGACTCATTGAGTATAACGCGAGTCCACTTTTTAGAGGGCATGAAAAAGCAAAACACTTAACGTTCCCAGCTATTCTTAAACATGCCTCTTCGGTTATTCGTAAACAAGTTCAGTTACGCAGTGGCTTTTATGATCGTAACCGCGTTGAACTGATTTCGGGTGAAGCATCTTTTATTGATGCCCATACGCTTAGAATAGTGAATAACGAAGGCGCTATTGAGCAAATTACGGCAAAGCAAATTGTTATTGCTACGGGTTCACATCCCTATCGACCTAAAGATATTGATTTTAACCATCCGCGAGTCTATGACTCAGATACCATCTTATCGCTTAAGCATGATCCCCGTTCTATCATTATTTATGGTGCTGGTGTTATTGGTTCCGAATACGCCTCTATATTTAGAGGTTTAGGTGTAAAGGTAGATTTAATTAATACCCGAGATAGACTGCTTTCTTTTTTGGATGCTGAAATGTCTGATTCACTCAGCTACCACTTATGGAATAATGGTGTAGTAATACGTCATGGCGAAGCGATTGCACGAGTTGAAGCATCCGACGACTCTGTGGTTGTTCATTTAGAATCGGGTAAAAAAATGCGCGCCGACTGTTTACTCTTTGCTAATGGGCGAACAGGTAATACCGCCGACTTAAAAGTTGAAAATGCAGGGTTATCAGCAGATGGGCGTGGGCAACTAAAAGTCAACGATCAATATCAAACCAGTGTCGACAATATATATGCGGTAGGTGATGTCATTGGTTACCCAAGCTTAGCCAGTGCCGCTTATGATCAAGGCCGGTTAGCGGCTTCAGCGATGATAGATCACCAAAGTACAGCAAAACTTATTGCTGATATTCCTACAGGTATCTACACGATTCCAGAGATAAGCTCTGTTGGTAAGACAGAACAAGAACTGACCGCGGCAAAAATTCCGTATGAGGTTGGTCGCGCCCAGTTCAAACATTTAGCAAGAGCACAAATATCAAATAGTTTAGTCGGTTCACTGAAGATACTTTTTCACAGCGAAACTAAAGAAATTTTAGGTATTCATTGTTTTGGTGAAAATGCGGCTGAAATCATTCATATTGGTCAAGCAATTATGCAACAAACCAATGGCGGTAACACCATTGAATACTTTGTTAATACCACGTTTAATTATCCAACGATGGCTGAGGCATTTCGTGTTGCTGCATTGAATGGTTTGAATCGTTTATTTTAATAGTGAATAAGCATAAATCGAAAAAGGTATGTTATGAATAAATTAATTTTACTGTTAATTTTTTTTATCAACATACCTTTTTTAATCGTTAATGCGACTGAAAACGCTTATGTACAAAAGGAAAGTAAAAGCTACAGCCTTTATTTAATTGGTCATGCTGAAAACAAAACTGATCAAGAAGATTCTGGATTAACACAATGTGGTACATATAGGGCAAAAGAACTTGCGCGTATTCTACAGAATGCAGAAATAGAAAATATATACAGTACGCGCTATCAACGGACTATGGCAACGGCTACACCGCTAGCACAACAGCAACAACTTGCGATCAAAAATTATGCGCCCAATAAATTAGAGCAACTCGCCTGGCAATTAATCAAAGAACAAGAAAACACTGTAGTGTTTGGACACAGTAACACCACGGTACGATTGGCAGAATTACTAAGCCAAAGCTCTGTATCACCAATAACAGAACAAGAATATCGTGGTATCTATCAAATCATCATTTCAGGCAAAAATCGTCATCTAACATTATTGATGCAACCTTCGATCTGTAAGTAAAGCTACTGCAGGTTCTTATTTTCAGGCGCTTTATTCGCTGCAGTAATTAATTCAATATCAGTAATTGAAAAAGGAGTTCCCCATTGCTGAATAGTCATCATACCCGTGATAGCTTTGCCGGTTACTTTGATAACAGCGCCATCTTTTTGGAATTCTTTTTCTAAATTCAGCGGTAACCAATGCTTACCTTCTTTAGAAACTAATCCAAAAAAGCCCCCTTCTAAATTCATATATTTAATTGTCGCGGTAAATGATATTTGCTCAGGTTCCACTTTAGCAGACAAACTTTTTTTAGGCATGATTGATACCTCTGCGGCTGAAATAGCCTCGGTATTGGCTGTATCTCTTTTAGTCACTTCTTCAGCGGCTTGCTGACATGAGAATAAAAAGCTACAAGTGAAGACTAAACTGACTATTTTTTTAAACATATGACACACTCATTTGATGATTAATTTTAAGAAAAGCAACCCCTAAAGTTTGCCTTAAAGTAAGCGAGTAAGGGCCTAATCTTTTACTGCTTGGCCTCTTTTTTAAGCGTTTTAATTTCTTCGCCAATTTTTTGTTTATTACCACAAATTGCTGGCTGTTTGTCATCACGATAGTAGCGAATGTCAATGCAGTCAACTTGATAACGACGTTCTAACTCAGTTCGTTTTATAGGTTTACCTTTAGCCTCTGCTATTTGGCGTTGAAGTGACTGGCACATTTGAATTTGTTCACTCGCGATTGTTATATCTTCGCAAGCATTTTCAGTTGTCGAACAACCCGTTATAGTCATGAGCGTAAGTGTTGAAAAAAGATAAATATGTTTCATTATAATGAGTTCGCTTCATTTATTAATATTAGCATTAACACCATTATAGCCAGCTATTATTATTAACGATAGCTTTTCTTGACAGGACTAGCAGAGAGGTATTGGTTAATAAATTTAATGAATCGCATAAAAAAACCATTACAAAAGTAATGGCTTTGATAAAAATACTATCGATTAGTTAACCGATAAATCACCGGTATTTTCAGCAATAAGCGGTTGTTTCTTTTTACGCTTAAAGATCTTTTTAATATCTTCAATAATAAGATATAAACTTGGGATCAGTACCAGTGTAACTATGGTCGCAAATAATACCCCAAAAGCTAAAGATATCGCCATTGGAATTACGATTTGTGCTTGGGCACTTACCTCAAAGAAGATGATAGGCACTAAACCAATAAAGGTTGTTATTGACGTTAACATGATAGCTCTAAAACGTTTAGTGCCAGCATGTATTACCGCATCTTTTAGTTTAACACCTGATTTTCTGGCATTGTTAACATAGTCAACCATGACTAAGGAGTCATTAACGACCACACCAGACGCCGCTAATATTCCCATAAGGGATAATGCACTTAAGTCCATATCTAAAATAAAATGACCGAATACAGAGCCAATAACTCCAAAAGGAATCACCACCATAATCATTGCCGCTTGCGAATAAGACTTCAACGGTATTGCCAATAGTGAGAATACAATCAAAAAAGAGATAGCACCATCACGTATCTGACTATTTAGACCATCCATTTCTTCTTGAATGCTCCCCGACAATTCGCTTTGAACTTTTGGAAATTTTCTTAACAGTTCAGGAATAAAGTTATCTCTGATATCGTTAGCAACTTTAAATGGCTCAACTTGTTCAGCATCAACACTTGCCCAGACACTAATTGTCCGATTACCATTTTCTCGGCGAATACTAGTCACCCCTTCTTGTAAGCTAATATTAGCCAATTCTGACAAAGGTAATTCCGCACCATTTCGCGCTTTAATCATCACATTATCAACATGTCCAACAGAGCTTCGCTGCTCAAGTGGATAACGGATCATCACTTTCACTTCTTCGCTGTCACGTAAAATGCGTTGTGCTTCTAAACCATAGAAACTGTAACTCACTTGTGAAGCTATTTCGGCTAAAGTTAATCCTAAACTATAAGCAAGCGGTTTTAATTCAAACTGAACTTCTTTGGCACTGGTTTGACGACTATCATTAACATCACCAATACCTTTTAAAGAATTAAGTTTAGTTTTTAACTCTCTCGATGCGGCGAGTAATTGTGCATCGTCTTTACTTTCTAATCTGAAGGCTATATCGCCATCATCTCGACCGGAGCCAAATAAATTATCACCAATAGTAAACGATTTTACACCGGGATAATTAGGAATAGCAGCGCGCCATAAATCGGCCAGTTCAAAAGTATTCATGGGCCGTAATTCAGGTATCACTAATTTAACCATCAATTGACCACTGGTTCTGCTACGTAAATCAACTTGCATATCAGAGATCATTGACTGCCCGTATTTCGCTTCAATATCTTTATCGATAGTGTTAATAACACCTTGAATATTTAATAACGTTTGCAATGTTGCCTTCTCTGAGGCGTCAACATTCATTTCAACATTAACACGAGGAAAATCATGTGGGATCTTAGCTTGACCAACGGAGCGAACAAAACCGCCATTAAACAATCCCGCACAAATTAGCATTAAACTGATAAAAAACATTAATACCGCGTAACGATAGCTAATAAAAGTGATTAAAGCAGGTCGATAAATATTCTCAATAAAGTTTTTTAGTTTGGTATCAATCCACCGACGTAATATATCAACTGGATTTTTAGGATTAAAAGCCTTAATTTTCATTTTTACCAAATGCGCGGGTAAAATAAGCTTTGACTCAATTAAAGAAAAAATTAAACAAAGGATCACGACTGAGCCAATCGCTTTAAAAAAAGCAGCGGAAGGGCCTTCACCAAACAAAAAAGGCAGGAATACAGCAATTGTTGTCAATACACCGAAGGTCGCTGGCATGGCAACTCGTTGGATACCACGAATAACATTTTCAGTACTATGGCCATTCTGTTCTATTTCTTCATGAGCACTCTCCCCCATCACAATAGCATCATCAACGACAATACCTAACACCAAGATAAAGGCAAACAAGCTGATAACATTAATAGTAACATTGATAAATTCTAATGGCATAAGAAATAAAGTACCAAGAAAACAAACGGGTAAACCCATCATTACCCAGAAAGCTAAACGAACACGTAAAAATAGCGCTAACATTATAAAAACTAATATTGCTCCACTTTTCATGTTGTCTATCATCATCGTTAAGCGACCTTCAAGATAGTAGGTCATATCAACCCAAGTTTCTAACTTAACGCCTTCAGGAAGTATCTTCGCTTTATCATCAACATACTTTTTAATGACTTCTGCAACATCAGTAATACTTTGATTATTGGCAGCGCCAATAAAAATAGTGACTGAGTTTTCACCATTAAATTTTGAATACTGTAAGCCTTCTTTAAAACCATCAATAACTGTTGCAATTTGGCCTAATAAAACTTTAGAACCATCAGCTAAGGTAACAACAGGTATTTGCTCAAATTCATATCCTCGATAAGCTTGGTTCTCAACACGCAAGTTAATATAACCATTTTCTGCACGAATTTGTCCTGCAGACATATTACGTGAGTAACCACGGACCGCTTGAGCAATATCGCTAAAACTTAAATCATATTCGCGTAACTTATCTTTACTCACCTCGATGGATATTTCGTAGTCTAGCCCACTGTATAATTCTGAAATGTTAACAAAAGGCAGCTGTTGAATTTCGTTATGAACTTTTCGTCCTAACTCTTTCAGCTCACCATTGGTTAAGTCGCCATATAGGCTGATATACATAACTTCTTGACGAAATTTTTCACGCTCAACTTTGATACGTTCCATTCCATCAGGGAAACTAGAAATAGAGTCAATGGCAGATTTAACTTCCTCTAAAACAATTTGTGGATCATAATCAAGGTCAACTTCAAACCAACCGTTTGAAAAATTACGGTTTGAATAAGTAATTACGCGCTTTAAGCCCTGTACTGTTTCCAAAGCTTCTTCGACTTTAATCGTTATACCTTCTTCAACTTCTTGAGGTGCAGCTCCTGGGTAAGGCGCAGTATAAGAGATCCAATTGATATTAATTTGTGGAAACATTTGTTTATTAATAGTGCTAATGGTAAAAAAACCACCTACTAAAATAAATATCATTAATAAGTTTGCCGCCACACTATTACGGGCGAACCAAGCAATTAAGCCTTTATTGGTATCATCCATCATCTAGTCCTTAGTACTTGCGATTTGTGTTTCAGGAGCTTCTTCAATCGTTACTTCACTTTTACTACCTTGTAAGGCTAATTTCATACCGTCAACGGGATAGTCTAATGCTGAAACAATGATTTGATCACCTTCATTCAAACCATCAGTTACGATCATATTCGAGCCGTCCTCGCGAGCAATAGTAATATCGACATAGTGCAATGTTGAGTCAGCCCCTAAAATAGCAACACGACCATCGGTAACAAGGTATCGGGGAAGTAATGTTACACCTTTAAGGCTAATACCAAAGATTTCTGCTGTAACATAAGAGCCAAAGCGAATGGGTTTATGCTCGAGTGTTTCTTTTTTAGTTTTTAAGCCATAGGGGTCTTGAATTTCAGCAACTAAATAGCTCATACGGCTTGTGTTATCAACTACACCTTCACTACGTGCGATCCTTGCTTGCCAAATTATATTTTTACCTGCATAAGTGCCCATCAAGTTAACCTGTGCGTCTTCACCTTGCGAAACTAAAAACTGTAGCTGATTATCGGCAACGGGTAAGCGAACCTCAGCTACCCCTGTTCCTAATAATTTACCCACTTTAGTGCCAGTACCGACAAAAGAGCCTAAACCAATCATACGACTTTCAATCATTGCATCATAAGGCGCTCTAATTTCGGTACGTTCTAAGTTACGTTTAGCTCGAAGTACAGAGGCTTGTGCCGATTTAACATTAGCAAGTTCTTGTGCAAGTTGCGGTTTACGCAAGCTCAATTCAGTAGGAGAAGTATCCGTAATGCGTTTCCATTCTTGTTCAGCTACCTGTCCTTGGGCACGCTCTTTTTCTAGCGAAGCACGTGCAGAGGCCATTGTTGCTTCCGCATCAATTAATGCAGCTTGGTAATCATTAGGATCGATACGAGCGAGTAATTGGTTTTTTGCAACAAAACCGCCACGTACAAAGACATCCGCTAATTCAACGACTTCACCGCTAACTTGTGCCACCAATTCAGTTTCATATTTAGGTTGAACAACACCGTATGAATTAACGGTAAGGTCCATTGGCGCAATATGGATTTTTTCAACGGCTACGATGGGCCTATTGTCAACTTCAGCTTTTTCTTCCGGTGGCTTCTTCATACTTGAAAGGCCAAAAAATAATAAAAAGCCAACAATTAGAATGGCAATAGAAATAATAATTTGTTTTTTACGTGTCACGGTTATGTCCTCATAAATGTGATCTGAACTAATAATTCTTTTAATTGTTTACAGGATAGCTAATTAATAGTCTATACAAACAATTAAGTTGTAAATGCTTGTTACAAGATACGCGCCAGAATAAAAAATCCAGTAAAAACAAAACAAAAAAATATTTTTTTAATTTAAAAACAATAGGTTAAAGAAGTCCTATTTATTTGCTGATATAAAAAATGACTGCATTGAAAAAACAGTCATTTACAATATTCGTCCTTTTAACCAATTATTATACTTTTATAAAAATATTTCTTCGATATAGCCAATACAGGACTAGCCATTGTAAAAGGACCATGCCAGCATAAAGAATAAAATCTTGCCAACCTGCAGGTACAGAGTTGATTAAGCCTCCAAAAATACTTTTCGAGGTATATTGCCAATCAACAATACTCGAACCTAAATAGATAATGATTGAATTTGTTCCAATTACTGCGAAAAACTTAGCCCATAGGGTGAACTCTACTACATCAATCAGCCAATAAAATAGCGTCAATAATAAGATACTGTAGCCAATAGTGACTAAAGTGAATGAACTCGTCCATAATGTTTTGTTAATTGGAAAAAAAATGCCCCATAAATAACCGAGTAATAAAATAGAGGTCCCAATAACCAAAAGACCGGTTAATAGTGTCTTGGGCGTATAAATGTTTTTTATCATATAACGACCAATGAAGACACCTGCTAGTGCATTTACAATCGATGTTATATTTGATAACAATCCTTCCGGGTCAATGGCGAGCCCCTGATAAGTTGACCCCGGTAATAAATGTTGATCAAACCAAGCGTTCAATGCTCCAATCGCTGAAAAATCACCGCCACCATATCCACCTAATGTAACTAAGCTTAGTAGTAACCAATATCCTATTAAAATACCGCCTGCAACGAACCACTGTATTTTTTCACTGACGTACCAAACTAATAATGCCGCTACAAACCACGCAATACCAATACGCCCCAGTACGCTAACATAACGGATACTATCAAATGATGTCGGAATACCGCCGCCCCAACCATGGTTATATAAAATACCAAAACTAATTAAAAGTAATAAACGTCTAATGCCATTATATAAAATCGATTTTGCTTGTTCTGGCTCATAGCTAGATAAGGGCTTTGCTGCGATACCTAGACTGACTCCTGATAGAAAAATAAATAAGGGAAAAATTAAATCATAAACACGAAACCCATGCCAAGCACTGTGTTCCATTTGCTGTGCAAGCACCGCAAGAATGGGCCAGCCTGTCGCTATAAATAATGCTGCAAACAAACCTTCAGCGCCTAAAATCCAAAACATATCGAAACCACGTAAAGCGTCAATTGACAATAGTCGCTTTTTATTTGGATTTGCTTTTATAACTGCAGAGGGATACTGACTTAACATTCTTTTACCTTATAAACTTTCAGTACAACTCCACCAAACAAGACAGCGCTGTCATTAGGCTATTATCATAATATTACCCGCACAAAATAGCAATCAGACACACTTTGTTATCAAATATAGCTATTATGTGCTTGTTTTCTTTATTACTGAGCGTAACAATAAAGTGATTACTTTATTTAAGGAATAAACATGCTTACTAAAATCAGTTCATTTTTTCAAAACCTAGCCGATGATTTAACAGACAATAACACTAAAAAAAATTCTGATGAGGTAACTATAGAGCTAGCCTGTGCGGTATTATTGTGTGAAGTCATGCGTGCTGATGGACACTTTGACCAACAAGAACAAGCTAAACTGGCCGTGTTACTCGTTGAACAGTTTCATTTGAATGAAGAAGAAGTTAAACAAATCATTGATCAAGCACTGATTCAAAGTGAACAAGCGACTGATTTTTATCGATATACATCGAAAATAAATAAACATTTTTCTATCGAACAACGAATATCAATTGTTAAGCAGTTATGGAATATGGCTTATGCCGATGGTGAACTGGCAAGTATTGAAGAGCATGTTATTCGCAAAATTGGCGATTTGCTTCAGCTACGCCACGCTGAATATATTCAAACCAAACCAAGAAAATAACATCATTCATTTTTGATATGCGTTATTATAGCCCCTAAGATTTTCATATTAATTTTCTTGGTAAATTCAAATGGCCGACATTGGTAAATATAATACCCTTTCTGTAGTTGCAGTCACCGAAAAAGGTGCTTATTTAAGCGCTGGAGAACTGGGTGAAGTATTACTACCGAACCGTTTTATTCCTGAAAACTGTAAAGTAGACGATAAACTCACTGTCTTCATTTATGTTGATTCAGCTGAACGCATTATTGCGACCACTGAAAAGCCGTTTGGCCAGGTAGATGAATTTGTTTCATTGAAAGTAAAACAGCTCAATAAAATGGGTGCATTCCTTGATTGGGGGTTACCTAAAGATTTATTAGTACCTTTTAATCAACAGCATACACCAATGGAAGAAGGAAAATATTATCTAGTACGTATTTTTCTTGATACCACCACGGACCGAATTGCCGCTTCAAGTAAGCTCGACAAATATATTGATATTTGGCCTGCTGATTATCAACAGTGGGATAAAGTTAAATTGATGATTGGTGGAAAAACTGATCTTGGCTTTAAAGCGATTATCAATGATAAGCATTGGGGCTTACTTTACGACAATGAAATCTTTCAACCATTACGTGTTGGTAAAGTTGTCGACGGTTTTATTAAAAATATACGTGAAGATGGCCGTATTGATTTATCACTTTCACGTTCAGGTGAAGGGAAAGTTAATGACTTTGCTGATAAATTATTAGCTCACATTGCAGAAAATGATGGATTTAGCCCATTACATGATAAAAGTTCGCCTGAGCTCATTCAACGTATTTTAGGTGTCAGTAAAAAAACCTTTAAAGCGACAGTTGGAAACTTATTGAAGAAAGACAAAATCACGATTGAAAAGTCAGGTCTTAGATTAAAGTAAATCGTTAAACATACTTTGTAGATGAAGCCTTAGCCTCATCTACAAAGCTATTATTCTACTGCTTAAAAACTTCCTCTAATACCAACCGTAAACCCTCGTGCCGGTAATGGTGAAACACCTTTGAGAAATGACGTATGTACTCGTGCTTCTTCATCAGTAATATTATTCACTTTTAAAAATGCCACCATATCGTCGCCAACATTATTAATAAAGTAATTAAAGTTAGCATCTAGCATGGTATAGCCGTCTGTTTCACTTTCAAGTTCAGCGGTATTTGACTGCTTAAAATAATGCGTTGCACTAATCTCAGCCGAATATTCATCCGTTATATAATTGAATTGTCCACCAAAACGCATAGGTGGAATTCTTGGTAGATTGTCGCCATCAGTTACTTTTGCATGGATATAATCGGTAAACATACTAGCTTTAAGTGAAGGTGTTACTTGATAGAATAATTCAGCTTCTATACCGAACATCACCACATTACTCTGTTGGAAAACATACACCGGTAAACCTTCGCTTTCCTCTGCATGCTCTTCTACGCCTTCATCCAAATGCTGTTCTTCTAGAGCTTCATTATGATCATCGTGTCCATCTTCTGCAAATAGCCCAGTATTCGCTTGATAATAATAATCGTCAATATGATTATAAAAAGCACTAGCAACGAAACCAAAGTCACCTTCAAATTTTCTCCAAGTAAGATCTAGATTATAAGCCGTTTCTAGCTCAACATTTTGATCAGACAAGTCTACATGTAATTCATGGTCTTCTTCATGTACCTCAAACAATGCCCCAACTTCATAAGTATTCGTGCCGATATGAGCACCATTCGAAAATAATTCACTCGCTGAAGGTGCTCGCTGAGAAAACGCAGCAGAAAATCCTACATTATAACCCCTTGAATATTCCCATACAGCGCCTAAAGACGCGCTTATAGGCGTAAAGCTCTGCTTATTAAAATGCAACTCTTCTTCATGGCTGCCTAGTTCATCGCTATGTTCACTGTGTGATTCAACTTCAGCATTTGCACTCAAGGTTACATGTTCGGCACGTATACCTAGTTGCCATAAAACATCCTCTATGTGTTTCTCTTCAAGCCAAGCAACAGCAATTGATTCTGTATTTGAAGGAGGCGTAAATGCTTCTTCTCCAATCGCATTAAAATCATTTTCTTTATAGTGCAATGTCCATGCACCTTTCCAACCGTCAACGGCTTGATGATAAAGATCAAAGCGTGTTTCTAACATCTCATTATTAAATTGAGTACCGACTTCACCTCCTTCAATTTCTTGATGTTGGTAATCTGTGTAGGCTGCTTTACTCATTACACGATTAATAAAACTGTCTTCAAAACTCACTTCACTCAGTAATTGGTATCTGTCTTGTACTAAATCACCAAAAACAGCGCCTTCTTCAGCGATTTCACCCCCTATTTCTTCATGTTCTTCTTCACCGTGTTCTGAGTGCCCAGGAATACCGTAAGTTCTTTCCATTCGTCCATACGAAAAGCCAATATATCCTGCGTCAAACAAATAACTTGAACCAAGGCTAAAACCTGATGACTTCGAGGCACTGTTCTCTAGAATACCTTTAATTTCTTCGTCTGAATGTTCATCATGACCTTCTTCATGTTCATCATGACCTTCTTCATGT
>NZ_JACGVZ010000034.1:0-30186 GCF_014077465.1 Colwellia sp. BRX10-4 | reverse complement strand
CCAATTACTTATAGTTCAGTGAAATATGCCTAACAAGCCATTCAAGCAGGACTTTTAACAGTTGGCTAGGTTCCGCTTCGCTTCACATTTTAGCCAACAATTAAAAGCCTCTTAATGGGGCGTTAGAAGCCTTTAGGAATTTATGCCTCGTCGTCGAGAGTTGAAAGGAATCACAATTAATTTTGCCAAACTATTAAGTGGGCGAAATAATGATTATTTAGGGTACTGGGCAGTAGGTCAATTATCCTTGTTGGCACAAAGAAATAGTGTTGAATCCATAAATTTAGATTTATTAACCTTAAGCAATAGTCTTGGCTCGCCTCAGACGTTGGAAATGTTCCAACAAATGAAAGCCGAACTAAATAGATTACTTGAGGCACAGAAGATTCCATGTGTATGGGTTAAATCTGTTACAGTCGAGTTTAGTTTCAATCAAGAGTACCAAGAAAAATATCACTACTGGCGCTCTGCATTAGGTAAACATTATTTGGTTGCAGTCGAAATCGAGACTGATTTAGGTTATATAAATAAGGCATTGGAAGGTGGTAATGTAAATCCACACGATCCAAGCAAAGAACATCGGAGTAATCGGCTTCTAACAAGTCACTCAAAAGGACTAAAAACAGTTGGCTAGGTTCGCTGCGCTCACTATTTTAGCCAACAATTTTTAGCCTCTTAGTGAGGCGTTAGGTTTACACAAATGTTCGAGTCTGGTTTTAGAATGCTCCATACTTATATGACATTACTTAGTATTGCTGTATTTAGCATTTGGATTATGATTATTGTTTTTATTATTGGGGTAGCGCTCGAAATAGATAAAATTTTGGTAAACCCAATATTTTACATCCCACTTTCTGTTTGGTTATGTAGTGCTTCTATCGCTTTTACACTTTGTGTCTTTATTAAGTGCCATTACTGTAATAAACGATTGGCAGTGATTACTAAAAGTGATCATCAAGTTAAAAATAAGCATTGGGTTTTATGGTTTTTAAAAGAGTTACCACCCCAAATTAAATGTGAGCATTGTGGTGTTCTGTACCAAGGTACACCTAACAAGCCACTCAAGCAGGACAAATAACAGTTGGTTTTGTTCGCTTCGCTCTCTATTTTAACCAACTATTATTTGCCTCTTAGTGGGGCGTTAGGGTGTCAATGTTACGTAAGTTCTCTATTCACATAATAGCTTTGATTTTTTGCTCACTGACGCCAACGTTATTGGTTGTTGCATATTTCATAATTGGTGCATTTTTTACTTCATCATTAGATTCAGTTGGTCAGCAGCTTCTTAGTATGTCTATGTTTATTACATTTGTTGCAGCAGGCCACGCTATTATTTTGGGTTTGCCAACTTCTATTATAGTTAAATGTTATATGGGTTTTACCTACAAAGTAGCTGCTCTGTGCGGTTTTCTGGTTGGGTTTCTTCCTATAGCCATATTCACTTGGCCCTTGCAATATGGTTTAGGTTCATCTTCAACAATAAATGGTGTCCAAACGTTGGTTAATGGAATTCCTACAATGGCGGGTTGGTTATCTTACATTCAAGGTGCTGTAATCTTTGGTTTTCTTGGTTTAGTAAGTGCATTGGTGTATAACTATTTAATAATTGTGCAAGAACACCCTAACAAGCAAATCAACAAGGACACGTAACAGTTGGCTACGTTTCGCTTCGCTACACAATTTTAGCCAACCATTACTTAGCCTGTTATTTGGGCGTTAGGCATCTTGGAGTTACTCGTGACAACAATTAAAATTCTATTTACTTTACTAGTTCTTACTTGTCTTTCTGCCTGTAAAGAGAAAGATTCTGTGGATTGCTGGAGTTCACTTGACAGTATTAAGTCCAATCGGATATCAGGGAATCTTGAACTTGCATTTAACCAAATATCAGAACTTTCAATATGTCTAGATTCTTCTAAATCAGAAAAAGGAATGCGCTTTTATTACCATCTTGGTTGGCTACAGCATGATTCGGGAGACTATAAAAAAGCAATAGAATCCTATAGCAAGGGGCTAGAGTTCCAATCAGATTATGCTTTTGCATTTTGGAGAAGAGGGTTGGCATATGAACAACTCGGTGATGTTGAAAAATCTATTGCAGATTACAAAAACGCTGTTCAAATCGGCAAGGCAACTTTACCAAACTTTAGTGATGTATTAGAAGATTACCCAGATGTAAAATTAAACCTAGGCCCATATGTACAGTAGGTCAATGCTAAGTCGTTAAAGCAGGACAAAAAACAGTTGGCTTTTGCTCCTTCGTCGCTATTTTAGCCAACAATTTTTTGCCTGTTAATTGGGCGTTATCGATACAAAAACTAATCTGAATTCAATTCTAGCCAGTAAGTGCTAATGTCCGCTGTGTGGCATAAGTGGATGTTGTAGAGAACGTTTAAATCTCATTTTTCTGTTTTATCATTGTTTAAGAAGTAATTGTGTTTAAATTAGAATGAATGATTCATTGTGTATAATGAAGTTGAAGTGTTAGCTAAGATAGAGCACAATTATATTTTTGCTTTATCTACCGCTAACAAATCTCAATATTTGTGACGTAGTTTAAACAAATTTCCATCAAACTTGTCGCAAATCACAGTTTAAAATTTGAGATTTCTTTCTATATCCCTTTAAAATCAATATATATAAATCTCATTATTTTCTGCGATCAACAAATCTTGTCGGGAATGAGAATATTCGCGGTATTCTCATTTAGGGGGAGATTCTCATTTATATACATCAATTGAGATCATAATTTCATTCCCTGCTTGTAATGCTCTAGAGCCAATAGCAGATGACCCTAAAGTCAGTCAAATTAACCTATTTTCAGGTAGTCATTTTCTTTAGCTCTAACTTTTATTCTGGTGTTTAAATAACCTTTGCTCTAGAAATGCAAGTCATTACTTGGTTCTATGCAATTCAGTTGAAGTATATTTTAAACTACTATATACGATAGTGTTATCAACAACATCAAAACCATAGCTGTCGCTAAATGGGTGTGTTTCTATTATTTTTTTTGGTTGATTAATATTCGATATGTTCAATACTTCTGTATTATTTGGAATTTGGTATAACTTGCCATTGTTAATTTTTGTATCACGATTAACCGGGTGATTAATTTGACCAATATACGTAGGTAGCTGCATATCTGAAAGCATGAGCTTAATTGTTGTTTGATGAAGCTTTCTTTCGTTATCTACTAGGAATATCTCTACTTCTTTATGATTATCTATCAAAATGCTTTGCCAATGACTTGCTAGTGTTTTTAGCGCTTCACCCTTTTGGTTGTAAAATGTAATAAGTGACTGATCAACGTCATGGTGAGTAACGGCAATCACATCTTTGCTTACCCAAACGGCTGATCGAACTCTGTTGTCGAGGTGAATTGTGCTTGGCTTTGATGTATTAGGCGTTTTTTTCAATTCGAAAATGTGTACTCGGTTTGCTTCTGTTGCTAATAACTTCGTGTCATCAAAAGAAATATCTAAATTACCGAATACTTTGTAGTTTTCGAATGCCGATATTGCTCGGGGGCTATTGTCACCTTGCTGAACGTAAATTTGCGCTTGTCCATCTCTTTTTCAAACAAAGGCAAGTGCAGGTTCGCGGTGAAACAGCTTAGGTAACATGTCGTATACCGTCGAATTATTAATTGAATACTCGCTCTTTGTTAACCAATCAATGCTGAAGTTTCTGATATTAGTTCGATAGATTAAATTTTTGCCATCAGGGATCCGTGCCATATCACAGCATAGATACTCACTTGAGCTTATTGTTATGGCTGGCTTTTGTTTTTTTACCGAATTTATTGCCATTAGTTTCTGAGCTGGTGGAGGTGTTGTGTAAAAAACACCTTCACCATCATGTTGCCATATAGCGTTACGAACAATAGCTGCAAACGTATGGTAGTGCCTTTGTGCATAGTTTTCTATATTCAGTTGGTAAAGCGATGATGAGTCATCATAATTCTTAGACAGCAGTAATATGCGGGTTTGCTGGGGGTTAATATCGAGTCGGCTTAAGATAGCGTTGTCATTTATATTAAGTGGTACTTGTTCAATACCGGGTTTAAAGAAGTTGAAGCTATAAAGCGCGGGGTTATTATGTCCAGATGATTTTGCAATCATAAAGAACTGGTTGTTTTTTATGGCGGCTATATCATAAATTCGCCAATTATTTATGTTGACCATGCTTTGGCTTAATAAGTGAAGTTTGTTAGCAACTACTTGCCCGCGCATTATCTGCTTTTTACCTTTGTTGCGCACCAACAATACAATTTCATTACTATTTTCCCATTGAACTATTTGGTCAATATGTTCAAAGCTGTGCAGTATTTCGCTTAACTCGTTGCTGTTAAGTGCTTTTATCCATAATTTATCTATACCGGCTTGGCGTGTTAAAAAGGTTAAGGTTTTTCCATTTTGGGCAATAAAAGGTGAAAATTTATTTCCAGCCATGCGCGTTAATGTCTGTATATCGGTGGCATTTTCTTTATCAATCGCGGTGTTTGAAAACAAATACTTCCAGCTAAGCAGCGATAAAACGATCACAGCAATGACGAGAGAAAAAGTTAATAGGTGAAACTTAGCAGACAATTTTTTGAGCGATGAATTTGGCAAATTAGTTTTAGCATTGCGCTGTGAATTGTTTTTTTGATGACTTTCCGATTGAGTTACGGGACAAATAAAACGATAACCTAACTTAGGCACGGTTTGAATAAATGTTGGAGATTTCGCGTTATCATTTAAAGATTTACGTAAACTGGCAATTAATTTATTGAGAGTGTTTTCACTTACGATCGAGTTTTTCCAAATTTCTGTTAGTAGCTCTTCACGTGAAATTACCCGATCAGTATTCACACAAAAGAAACATAGTACTTCGAACATTTTTGGATCAATTGAGATAACTTGTTCTTGGTAAAATAATTCTACGGTGTCGATTGATAATCGAAATTGACCAAAATAATACTGCATTTTCACGCTACTCAGAATTTTTCTAAGAGTATATTGCCACCTAACTGATATCAATACCATGGCCAGCGTTTTTAGTTTTTACCTGTTTCGTGCAAAAACCAACCAATGCCACATATTTACCACTATATTTTCACCCTTTATTCATTACTTAAGGCAGTAGAACCCTTAACTTGTATTGCAATTAAACACGATTATCAGGAAAACAAATGAACATTCTAAAAATTATATTAATAACATTATGTTTTTGCCTATCTATAGTAAATTCGAACGCTAACGCGCAAACGATAACTTATGGTGATGGTGAGTTATTTCAAGGAAAATATGGCAAGTTGTATTTTGAAGCGGAGGGACAAGGAACACCTGTAGTCTTAATTAATGGTGGGCCAGGAGCGGGTCATGCAGTTTTCTTAGGTTGGTTTGATTTTCTACTGAAGAATGGTTACCAAGTTGTCTACTTTGACGAAACGGGACGAGGTCGAGCCACAAGGGAAGTAGTAGGTAAAGCGTTAACTCCCCAAATGGGCGTAGATGATTTAGAAAGTTTGCGACTGCACTTAAAAGCAGACAAGTTAATTTTATTAGCTCACTCTTATGGTGGTATTCAAGGACTGCAATATGCGTTGCAATACCCACAGCACGTAGAAAAATTGATTATGGTTGACGCTTCCTATGATGCGAAAAGCCATCAAATGAATATTGACCATGTAAAGCACGTTACTAAAACTAAATATCCAGAACGTTGGGAGCAGGTATTAACCTTAAGAGCAAACAAGGTAAAATCAACTGACAATCGTTATAGCAAATTGTTGTCTGTTGGCTCTGATATGTATTGGTATGATCTAAAAAAGCGTAAAACAATGCGTAAAGTACGCACCGGTGACAAACGCGATGGCTCAAATATCCAAGTTTATTTTGACATTATTGGTGATGATCCTGAATGGCAAGTAAATGGCACTTTGTCAGGATTACAAGTTGAGTCAAAGCTGAAAGCGTTTAATGTACCCACTTTAATTATTGGTGGTCGACATGACAAAATTACCACACCTGAAATAGTACATCGACTTTATTCTATGATGCCAAAAAATATCGCGATTAAGGTGATGTTTGAAAAAAGTGGTCACTGGCCTTGGGTAGAAGAAACGGAGAAATTTGAATTAAGCATTACAACATTTTTAACGAATGCACCCAATGAATCATTAACGAAATAATTACCTAAGCAATAGCGTCAATAGAGCAGGAGTTTACCTTATGAAGAACAATAAATTCAGTTTGTTAGCCGTACTCATGGCAACATTATTTAGCACAACCAGTATCGCTTTACAGCAAAAGCAATTGGCTGATTTTGCCCTTGATGAACTTAAAGCATCGGCCAATCTCGTTGGGCTATCAGCAGCATCTTACAATCAGAAAGGTGAAAAGTGGTCACGGTATGTAGGTTATGCAGATAAAAGTGCCAAGCTTACCCTTTCTGTAAAAACAGAGTTTCGTTATGCCAGTGTTTCAAAATTTGTCACTACAGGTTTATTGGCAAAGTTAGTGAGCGAGGGGAAAGTAGATTTAGATGAAAGTATTTATACGTATATTCCTGACTTTCCCAAAAAGCAGTATGACTTTACTATTAGGCAGCTGGTGACGCATACGGCGGGGATCCCACACTATCAAGCCTTACATGACTTTAATATTGATTACAGCTCAACGCCTTATACAAGTGTACAACAAGGAGTGAGCTTATTTGAAAATAGATCATTATTGCATAAGCCTGGCAATGAATATCATTATTCTAGTTTTGCGTTCAACTTATTATCATTAATAATTGAAAATGCAGGTAAAAAACCTTTTCTTGAACAATTGACTGATATGACATCAATGTTAGATACAGATTCAATAAAAGCTGAACATTTTGACGCGCCAAACAACAATTGGTCAAAGCTTTACAATAGTAACGGTGATAGCCTTAATCGCAATAATATTGGCTATAAATGGGCGGGTGGTGGTTTAATTGGCACGGCAGCTGATCTTGCTAAATTTGGTGTGTCGCTGCTAAATGATGACACGATTAGTACACAAACCTTGCAGCAATTTAACATCCCTCAAACGTTTGATAATGGTGATGAAATTAAAGTGTCTCGTAGTTTTATGGGGGTTGGTTGGCGCATCAAGGAAAATCGTTTTGGTCAACAGCACTTTCATCATTCAGGTAGCATAACTGGCGCACGTTCGCATGTAAGTGTTTTCCCGAAAAGCAATGAAAGTATGGTTCTACTGACCAATACCCCTTGGGTTGTTGCTTTAGATGAAACCGCTGCCAGTTTGCAAATCTTAATTAATGCTCAGCCTGAGAAAAAGTGTCAGCTAACGCAAGCACATTTTGGTAATAAAACATCAAGAGTAAACCTCTCTTTTACTGAAAAAGATGGCATGTGTATCGCTGATATTAAATTAGGTAAAAAATTAACGAACACTCTTGCAGGTAATACAGATAAAACAAAATTTAGTTTAATGATGACAACTGATGACAAAGTTGCCCTTATTACGCCAATTGGTATATTTCAGGGGACAATGAACGACAATAAACTGAGTTTAGAAATACTTGCTAAGTTGCATGAGTTTATAATCAAAGATCCCACAAGCTAAGGCAAAATCTGGCAGTAAAGCAGCTATTAATAAATGATGTTTTACTAGCTATTATGCAAAAAATAGCATTTCCGTTTTTAAATAGATAAAAGTGATTGCTGATGCATCTGCCAATACTTTTAAAGTAGCGCCTGAGGAAATTCTCATTTAGGTCGAGAATTGACGAAAAAAATAATTATCATATACCACGCTAAGTGTTTGATTTCACATTGCCTCGATTCTCATTCCCGATGAGATTAACCATTAGTGGTTATGTGTGAGTCGTCACAAATAATAAGAAATGCGTCACACGATTAGAAAATTTAACATTTAAGTTACACTTGAGATTATTTTTGTAACTCGACAATGATCCAATAAGGTCAGCAAAGATACGAAAGCTGACGTTAGCCTTGGCTTCACTAACAACAAAGCCAACATTGCGGTTATTCGCCTTTTTAAAAATTAGATAAAATAGACTATTAGTACTATGCCGTTATCGCCCCAAAGCGGGTTGCATTTGATACACGGTTAATTGAACGTTCGGATTTTATCCGCCTAATTAACTTACATTTGATAATAGATAAACAGTATAAGCAGAAATGCATGGCCATACGCCCTTTAAATCACTGAACAGTTCACCCTTAGCTATAAAGTCATGAGAATTATTCATCAATCAATGAAATAAAACCATTTTTATTCATCAAATTAATCAAGTATAAAATACACACTTCTTAATTCTAAACAAGATTACAGTCGATTCCTAAATATATTACGAGGGAAGAAATAAAAAACTGTGATGGAAAATTTAGTTAGAGAAAAAAGTTTAAGTTTTTACACTAAATTGGGTAACAGATCGCCATGAATAAAAATTTTACATTCACTATTAAAAACATTCTTCTCGATGAAAACTATCAACCTTCAGACAATACACGTATTACAACCAACTTTGCTAATTTGGCTAGAGGAGAGAGCCGGCAACAGAACTTGAGGAACGCTTTAAAGATGATCGACAATAGTTTTAATGCTTTAGCGTATTGGGATAATCCCAGAGGCGATCGTTATTCTGTCGAGCTTGAAATCATTTCTGTTGATATGAATATTGAGGGCAGTGACCAAACCTTCCCATCTATTGAAGTATTGAAAACGAATATTGTTGATCATCAAACTAATGAACGCATTGAAGGCATTGTAGGGAATAACTTTTCTTCTTATGTGCGAGATTATGATTTTAGTGTATTGCTAGGTGAGCATAATAAAGGTCAAAGCAAATTTAGCATTCCAGATGATTTTGGCGTTCTACATGGCAAACTATTTAAACATTTTGTCAACTCAACTATTTATAAACAGCATTTTAATAAGTCACCTGTTATCTGTCTGAGTGTTTCGGATAACAAGACTTATAATCGAACTCAAAACCAACATCCTTTATTAGGTTTTGAATATTTGCCCAATGAATCATCTTTGACTGAGCAATACTTTAAAAAAATGGGCTTACAGGTTCGTTATTTTATGCCGCCTAACAGTGTTGCGCCTTTGGCTTTCTTCTTCTTTGGCGATTTACTTAATGATTACAGTAACCTTGAGCTTATAAGTACCATCAGCACGATGGAAACGTTTCAAAAGATTTACCGACCTGAAATTTATAATGCGAATGCTGTTGCAGGGAATTGCTATCAACCAAATTTGAAGAATCTGGATCATTCATTAACCCAAATTGTTTATGATCGAGAAGAGCGCAGTATGTTGGCCATCAAGCAAGGGAGATTTGCTGAAGAGCATTTTATCAAACCATATCAAACCATGCTTGAGCAGTGGTCTGCTAATTACGCTATTTAATTAACTCAAAGGTACAACACATTTATTATGAAAACACATATTTTGAAAGCACATGTTCCGAAAACCCTAGGCCAGAAAATATTACTACCCACTTCAACGGCAGGCAGTTTACCTAAGCCCTCGTGGCTTGCAAAACCAGAAGCGCTATGGTCACCGTGGAAATTACAGGGTCAAGAATTAATTGACGGAAAACACGATGCGTTACGTGTGTCATTGCAAGAGCAGCAACAAGCAGGTATTGATATTGTCAGTGATGGTGAGCAAACACGCCAACATTTTGTTACTACGTTTATTGAGCACCTGACCGGCGTTGATTTTGAGAATCGCAAAACCGTTAAGATTCGTGATCGTTATGACGCGAGTGTACCGACAGTGATTGGTGCAGTTTCTCGACCAAAGCCGGTGTTTGTTGAAGATGCAAAGCTTTTACGCCAGCAAACTAATAAACCTATTAAATGGGCTTTGCCAGGCCCAATGACGATGATAGATACACTTTATGATGACCATTATCAAAGTCGCGAAAAGCTCGCATGGGAATTTGCTAAAATCCTTAATCAAGAAGCCAGAGACTTAGAAGCCGCGGGTGTTGATATTATTCAATTTGATGAGCCTGCATTTAATGTGTTTTTTGATGAGGTTAATGATTGGGGGATTGCTTGTTTAGAGAGAGCAATCGAAGGGCTTAAGTGTGAAACCGCTGTGCATATTTGCTATGGTTATGGCATTAAAGCCAACACAGATTGGAAAAAAACGTTGGGGTCTGAGTGGCGACAATATGAAGAAGCTTTTCCAAAACTGCAAAAATCTAATATCGATATTATCTCGCTCGAATGTCATAACTCCCATGTTCCAATGGAGCTACTTGAACTTATTCGAGGTAAAAAAGTGATGGTAGGTGCCATTGATGTGGCAACTGATAGCATTGAAACACCTGAGGAAGTCGCCAGTACCCTACGAGAAGCACTCAAGTATGTAGATGCTGACAAGCTCTATCCTTGCACTAACTGCGGTATGGCTCCTTTGTCTCGTGATGTAGCAAGGGGAAAACTAAAGGCTTTAAGTGCAGGCACAGAAATCGTCCGAAGAGAACTTTCCACCCGTAACTTATGAATAACCATGAGTAACAAGTCAATAACTAAGCATTAACGAAGAGGTATATTAATTTTACCCAAGTTACTTTTGATGGTTAAAAATAATAGAGTCATACTGTTTGCAATTACCTCTTGAATTGATAGTAAGGTCTTTGTGGTTCTTAAAACAATAAAAAAGAAAAATAGAAGTAGTATCTAATGAGTATCATTGAATTGATAACAAATAATATCTCTACCTTTTTGGCATTGGCTGGCACGGGTGTATTCGCAGGAATTTTAGCTGGTTTGTTAGGTGTAGGTGGCGGTATTGTCATCGTACCTGTGCTGTTTTTCTTGTTCCAGAGCTTTGGCGTGTCATCAGAATCCGCGATGCTTGTTGCAACAGCAACCTCACTGGCTACCATAGTACCAACGTCGATTAGTTCAATACGTTCTCACAACCAAAAAGGTAATGTTGATTTTGCCCTACTCAAGCGTTGGGCTCTATTTATTCTTATAGGTGTCATGGGTGGTAGTTGGTTAGTGACTCGCGTTGACGGTACTATACTTACTATGATGTTTGGGATGATAGCGGTTTTATCGGCACTAAATATGTTATTCAGAACTGGAAAATCCGCTCTGTATCAAAAATTTCCTGGTAAAGCAGGACAAGCAGTAATAAGCACATTCATTGGTTTTTTCAGTTCAATGGTTGGGATTGGCGGCGGCACTATTTCAGTTCCACTACTGACCCTGTATAGCTATCCGACTCACAAGGCAGTTGGCACAGCTGCGACAATAGGATTAATTATTTCGTTACCCGCTACGCTCACAATGCTGACTTTGGGTAGTACACCAAGCGATGCGCCAGCTGGTACATTTGGCTTGGTCAATATATTTGGCTTTCTTTGTATTGTGCCGCTAACGGTATTATTCGCACCGGTAGGGGTATCACTGGCCGCAAAATTAGATGCGGTAAAACTCAAAAGAATCTTTTCCTTAGTATTACTATTGACTGGCTTACGTATGTTGGTGCAACTTCTCTTATAAACTTTGTTTCTATCCAAATGGTAAATTATTCGATTGATGAATAAGAATAATATGACTTCATCAATCGATGAATTTAGTTCATCATCAAAGCTAGAAGTTCATCATTAAAGCTAAATATAGGAGTTAACCGATGTTAGAAAGGATCCATTTAGAAATACTCACTGCAATCAAAGATCATGGAACCCTAACTAAAGCGGCTAATTCGTTGCACTTATCCCAATCTGCGTTAAGTCACAGTATCAAAAAACTAGAGGGGCAGCTTGCTACTCAGATATGGAAAAAAGATGGTCGAAACTTACGCCTTACACTTGCTGGAGAGCGCATTCAAACGCTTGCTAATAGAGTATTGCCTCAGTTTTTACACACGGAATTATTATTAAATCAAATTTCCAAAGGTGAGATGGGTGCATTACGAATAGGAATGGAGTGTCATCCGTGTTATCAATGGCTACTCAGGGTTATACAGCCATATCTAGAGCAGTGGCCTGACATTGATATGGATGTGAAACAAGAGTTTCAGTTTGGGGCTTTAGGTGCATTACTTAGCTACGAAATAGATGTACTTATTACACCTGATCCGCTTTTTAAGCCTAAAATAGACTACATACCTGTTTTTGAATATGAACATAGACTGGTAGTTTCCGAGTCTCACAAACTGGCACAACAAGATTTTGTGTTACCGGAGCAACTAAGCGATGAAAACCTATTTAGTTACCCTGTAGAGCCACTTAGACTCGACATTTTTAGTCAATTTCTTAACCCTGCAAAGTGTTCAGTAAAGAAACATAAATACATTGAAACAACTGAGATCATGTTGCAAATGGTCGCTGCTGGCAGAGGTATTTGTGCCTTGCCCGGCTGGCTAGTGGATGAATACTCAAAATCAATGCCTATCAAAAGTATTCGCTTTGGAAAGAAAGGAATTAGTAAACAGATTTTCGTCGGTATCCGCAAGGACGAACAAAAAATTGATTACCTAAGTGATTTTATTGCTCAAGCTAAAAAAACAAAATGATCAATGAGTGTAGCTTTGAGGGATCGTTTTGAAGTGTCCTTCATAACTTTAAATTACCCGTAGACTAACCATATAATAGACTTTAAGGGAGTTTCGAGTAAAATCAATGTCTATAATGTGCATAAATCAGCCCCACAATAAAGCATTAAATTTTGACTAGCGTTGCCATAAATATGATCATGATTCCACAAAAGCGAATGTCAGCAATAGGCTCTGAACTGGCGTTAGTAACTAAAAAGCTAACTTCCGCTTTTGGCTATCAGTTGACCTAAGGAATAAACAGTAGTTAACGTCAACAATTCCGACTTTCCTGACTGCAATACCAAAATATCATCACAGTAGGAAACTGACAGTTCGCGGTTGGTAGGTCATATAAGGCGTCTTTTTTGTTGCGGAAAACTTAATAAAGTATTTATTGAAAACAGTCTAACAGAGTCTACTTTTAGCCAAAGCATCAACAGATAAACAACGCTATCAGCAGATTTGCCTGAGCGCTAAGAAAACTTACATTATATTAAAGCCAGTGCTCTTAGATGTTGAATTGAAAGTATTGTCGATCTTAAGGTTTGCTTGTTCAAATAGGTCAGCCGTTAGTGATGATAAGTTTAAGATGTTTGTCACAGAATCCATTCGATGTCTCTTTTGGTTTTTTACGTTGTCTAGTTAACCAGTATTTACCACATTGAGACATCGTCTAATTTAAAATTATTATCATTTTTATTATATTTGAATCACAAAGTTTGAGTTAGTTTTATACAAGAATGTTTTATTGTTATTTTAAACTTATAATATGACTTTTTTACGTTGCTCTAATAATCCCATGGCGAGTATAAAAGGGTTCTCTTTTTGCTGCGCTATAAAATTAGCTTTGCTTTGTAAATTAAGCCAATGATGGCTGATCAAACTCTGCGCCACTGCACCACCTAAGGTAGCACCTGGGCCCAAAATAATAAGCTTATCGGGCGCAAACTCTTTAATGGCTACCTCGATCGCTTTTGAAAAGTTATAAGGCTCTACCACTTGTGTCTTAAGCGTGTAGTTATGTAATTGCTCAACATCGCAACTATAAGGTTGCCAAACTTTGCCTAAGCCATCAATTAACGGTATTTCAGGGGCATTAAACAGTTGTGCGGGCAATAGTTCCACCGCCCGTTTTGAAACATCACTTAGCAGCGGTGTATGAAAAGCTGCATGGTTAAATAAATTCATTGGATAACGGTCTTGCACCACAGGCAGTAACGCTTCTAACGCTTTCAAACCGGCCTTGTTACCACCAAAAACTATATAACCACCTAAATTAATCGAGACATAAACTTCACAATCTCTTTGTTGATTTGCTTGTGCTAACCATTGCATAACCTGGTGTTCTTGTTCTCGCTCAATATTCCACTCATCGTTAATGATTGGATAAATCATTTGTCCACCAATCACACCTTTTGTCATCATCGAACCCATGGTATTAATTAGCTTAATAGCTTGTTTGGGTTTTAATGCGCCAGCAACCGCTAATGCTATATACCAACCCATAGAGTTGCCAGTAACCGCGACAATATCAAACTCGTCTTTATTAATGGCTTGATAATCTGATAATGCACAAGCATAAATAAGTGCCGAAGCATTTTCACCGGCAGTATGGGTAGGCATGCTGTAATTTTCCATACCATCAAGTTCAGAAACTTTCATTTGCCCTTGACTGTCACGAAAATCATCAATTAATGAAACTATTTCTGTTTTATCACTATGAAAACGCTGTAAATACCCTAGTTCTTCTTTATTGTATGTACCTCGGCCAGGGCAAATAATTACCACTCTTTGCTTTTTCTTATTCATGGCTTTTACTGGTGATTTATCGGTATTTTTTATTGACGAACTCATTGGCAAATCTCCTTCGCAGCATCGACAATATTCTTAACCGATGGTAATACCTCATAGGCTGCAGCGCCTAGAGGAATAAAGCTATCACTTGCGGTAACGCGTTTTATTTTGGGGCATTCACTTGTTTTCTCATGAATTAAAGTCACTAGCGCTTCACTAATTGAGCCCGTTTTACGACATTCATCAACAATAAGCACATGCTCACAATCATTCACTTGCGCCAAAATACCTTTTTCATCTAATGGTGCTAACCAACGTAAATCAACAACACGTGCATCAATTCCCTGCTCTGCTAATTTTGCTTGTGCTTGGCGCGATAAATAATTGCCATTGCCATACGTTAAGATACACAGTTGTTTGCCTGAGCCAGCAACCTTAACGCCTAAATCGATACTGCTGTCTGCCAATTCAGGAGGCTGATACTCAAAGGTCCATAAACCATCACCTTCTTGGTGTAAGTCTTTCGCCATGTAAAGCGCTATTGGCTCTAAAAATATCACCATACGTTGTTGCTCTTGTGCTAAACGTACACTGGCGCGCATCATTTCAACTGCATCGGCACCATTTGACGGACAAGCGATGATTAATCCTGGAATATCGCGAAAAACGGCAAAAGAGTTATCATTATGAAAATGACCACCAAAACCTTTTTGGTAGGCCAAACCCGCAATGCGGATCACCATGGGATTAGTAAATTGCCCATTTGAGAAAAACGGTAATGTCGCCGCTTCGCCACGAATTTGATCTTCAGCGTTGTGCACATAAGCTAAAAATTGAATTTCAGGGATAGGTAGAAAACCGTTGTGCGCTAAACCAATAGCGGTACCTAAAATCGTTTGCTCATCTAGCAAGGTATTAATCACCCGGCTTTTGCCAAACCGTTCACATAACTTTGCCGTAACGTTATAAACGCCGCCTTTTTTGCCAATATCTTCACCGCACATAACAATACTGGGATATTCAGCCATTAAGTCCATCAATGCCCAGTTAATCAATTTTGCTAAATGCTGTTTTTTAGGCAGGTTATGTTTCTCATGTTTAAAAATTTCTGCGCGAGCTTTATCGCTAACTAACACTGAACTACGTGCTTTAGTCAGACTAGGTATAATGCTTGCCATTACGGCATCTGCACTGGCCAGTTTTTCTTTGCTAGCGGCATTTTCAGCAATAACTTCAATGCGCTTTTCAACGTTTTGATAAATATCGATCAGCTCTTCAGCCGTTAAGATATTGTTTTCTAAAATAATGCGCGCGGTGTGTAATAAAGGGTCTTGAAACTCTGTTGCCGTAATGTCAGCAATATCACGGTAAACAAACTCAGCATCAGAGCCCGCATGCCCCAGAATACGCACAGTGCGGATATGTAAAAACACGGGTTTACGCAATTCTCGAGCAATTCGTTCTGCTTCTTTGGCAGTTTTATAGGTATCTAAAATATTCAAGCCATCACAATAGAGATAAGTTAAACCGGCTCTATTTTCATAATTAGCGGCGATCCAGCCTTCCGGTGTAACCGTTGAAATACCAATACCATTATCTTCACAGACAAAAACAATTGGCATAGGAATAGACTGATAAGCCGCCCAAGCTGTGCTGTTAATTGCCCCTTGTGTGGTTGAGTGATTCGATGAAGCATCACCAAAATTACAAATAATGACGCCATCGTCTGGTATTTCTCCTTTATGCGCTAAACGTTTTGCTAACGGAATGCTGTATGCAGCGCCCATCGCTTTAGGCAAATGCGACGCTATGGTGCTAGTTTGTGGCGGAATAGCGAGCGCTTTACTGCCAAGCACTTTATGACGACCGCCAGAGATAGGGTCATCTTTTGATGCCGCAAATGACAATAGCATGTCATATAAAATCGTTTGTCCTGGTACTTGCTTACTGCGCTGAATAACAAACGCGCCACTGCGATAATGCAAAAATGCCATATCTGTCGGACGAAATGCCTTGGCATAAGCAGCATTACCCTCATGACCTGAGCTACCAATAGTATAAAAACTTTGACCTTTTTTCTGCATCACACGTGATTGCAAATCAAGGTGGCGACTCATTACTTGGGTTTCAAATAGATCAATAACTTCAGCTGAACTTAATCCAACATCACTAGGAGTTAAAGTACAAGTTGATTCAGGTAAGGTTTGGGCGCGAACAAAGTTAATAAAATTTTCTTTCACCAGCTGATTACGATCAGACATGATATCTCCACTAGGAATTATTATTATTGTGTTTTAAAACTAATGCGATAGGGCTATATGAAGCATCAAAAAAAGCGTAAATAAAAGGCGTATTAAATACGCCTTAATCAGTGTTTTAGTAAAATGCTTGTAAGCCAGTTTGTGCTCTACCTAGTATCAGGGCATGCACATCATGAGTACCCTCATAAGTATTAACCGCTTCAAGGTTCATCATATGGCGAATAATATGATACTCATCGGCAATACCGTTACCACCGTGCATATCACGAGCCGTGCGAGCAATTTCTAATGCTTTACCACATGAATTACGTTTGATTAGCGAAATAGCTTCGGGTGCTAATTGATCCGAATCCATTAAACGCCCCACTTGTAAGCAAGCTAATAAACCCGTGGTGATATCAGTTTGCATATCGGCTAATTTTTTCTGAATTAACTGTGTTGCTGCCAAAGGACGACCAAATTGTTCACGGTCTAGTGTGTATTGTCGAGCACCATGCCAACAAAATTCTGCAGCACCTAAAGCGCCCCAAGCAATGCCATAGCGTGCTTTGTTTAAACAACCAAATGGGCCAGATAAACCTTTAACATTTGGTAACATATTATCGCTAGGTACAAAAACGTTATCCATAACGATTTCACCGGTAATGGATGCTCGTAACGAAAATTTACCTTCAATTTTTGGTGCACTTAAACCTTCCATGCCTTTTTCTAAAACAAAACCACGAATCACGCCATTAAGTTTGGCCCAAACCACAAAAATATCTGCAACGGGAGAGTTCGTGATCCACATTTTATTACCCGTAATGCGATAACCGCCATCAACCGCAGTAGCATGTGTAGTTAAGCTACCTGGATCTGAGCCTGAATTAGGCTCAGTTAAACCGAAACAACCAATGTATTCACCAGATGCTAGTTTAGGTAAATATTTCATCCGTTGCTCTTCACTGCCGTAAGCATATATTGGATGCATAACTAGAGATGATTGCACGCTCATCGCACTGCGATAACCACTATCTACACGTTCAACTTCTCGTGCAATTAAGCCGTAAGTAACATAATTCACGCCTGCACAGCCATATTTTTCAGGTAATGTAGCGCCTAATAAGCCCAGCGCACCTAGTTCGCGCATAATTTCAACATCAAACTCTTCATTTCGGTTAGCCATTAATATTCTTGGCATTAATTTTTCTTGGCAATATTGATGAGCACTGTCACGGATCATTCGCTCCTCTTCAGACAATAAAGATTCCAATAAAAGTGGATCTTGCCATTTAAACGAGGGACGGTTTGCACTGCTTGAATGAGACATGAAATTACCTGCTAAGCTGAGAAATAATTAAGTGCAAAAATAATAAGCAAATACTAGCCAAAGTTAAAATATTATTTTCCTTTAACTGATATAGTTTAAAGCTATAACTAAGTTAACTAAGTTTATTATGGATTTAAAATCACTCAATTATTTTATTTCAGTTTATGAGTTAAAAAGTTTTAGTGCTGCTGCAAAAGCGTGTTTTATCGCCCAGCCTTCAATATCTGCAGCAATAGCACAACTTGAGCAACAACTAAAAGTACAACTTTTTATTCGCCACGCACGTGGTGTAACACCTTCAGAGCAAGGTAAAAAACTATTTCCATTGGCCAAACAGCTATTAGGGCAAGCAGGCGCAATAAAAAGCGTTTTTTCAGAAAAAACCCATAAGCAACCTTTTAACTTAGGCGTTACCCGCGGCTTAGGTGTCGAACGTATGAGCTTATTATTAAAAGAATTCACCTCAGCAAACCCTTCTGTCGAATTGACTTTAGTGCCACATACTGAAAATGTTGATGCACGTATTATTCTAAAAGATGAATTACAGGAAAATGAGCAGTATATAGACATGTGGCATGAAGATTATTTACTTGCCGTACCTTATGATCATATATTTGCCCTCGAAGATACCGTCACAATTCAGCAGTTAGACGGCTTACCTTTTATTCAGCGCATGCCTTGCAGTGCTTGGGATCACCTACAAGACACTTTAGCCATCGCCGGTATTAGTCTCGACGTACGAGCAAAAATCACCACCATAGATTATGCACTTGGCTTGGTACATGCTGGTTTAGGCTGCGCATTTTTACCCGCACACAGTGAAATTATTAAACGCAGTGACGTGGTATTTAGGCCAATTGTCGGCTTACAACTCACTCGAGAAATTGTATTAGCATACACAACATCGTCAAAAGCCATCAATAACTTAAAGCGTTTAGCTCGTAAACATGCCCATTAGACATTGCTGATAATGAAGCAGATTTGTCTATTTTATAGACAGATCACTGAACGGCTCACCCATAAAAGCTAACGTTTTGGGCAACTTTCTAACAAAGTAATGAAATTTCCATCTAATCAGCTATGTCTTAACCGACTAATAATATTAGCATTAGCTAAAACTGATTAACCAAATCCCAGTAAATTAATTTTGGTCACCGCCGCTTTTGCAACAAAAGAGACCTTTCTTAACACCCTAAATCAGCACCAAAAAGGTCTCCTCTGATACGAAAGCTGACGTTAACATCAATAGTTTCTTAGGTTGTTTTAGACATCACATAAACAGAGGTTTACCTTTATTCTGACAGGCAACTAAGCCACCATTGCCGACAGTCACATAGTTGAATAGGTATTACTTCAAAGTGGCTTTGGTGACGTTAGCTATTGTTTGTTCTTTAGGTCAACTGTTAGCCAAAAGCGGAAGTTAGCTTTTGAGTTAAAAACGGCAGATCAGGGATCCTAACGTTGTCGTTTTTATATAAAAACTCACATCCATTCACAGTTGAGATTGTGCCGAAAATTCTTGCACGGAATTAGATATTAAAAACCGAAAGCGGACATTGAATCATGTAAGTTTTAAATAAAGTTAGAGTGTAAACTATAACTCGCTTTCGCCCACTTTTCGAGATGGAGCTAAGAATGACTTCCACCATAAAAATGCGATATAGCTAAAAATAAGGATTATCATAGAACTAAAAAATGTCACAATAATGACACCTTAAAGGTGTGAATTTTTTATCTATAAAAATCTGCTAATCGATGGAATATGATTTTAGGGTAAACTTTAAAATGGATTCAAATAGCGTTGAATATTTAATTATAATAGCGGAAGTTTTGTGCCCACATAAAAAATAAATGATTGGTTATCCTATTATATTCATTAGCGGTTATAAAAGGTGCCCTTGAGTTTAACAACTACCTCCATTTTCTATATGGAAAGGAATTAATACAGAATCAGTTGCTCTATTTATAAAAAGTTCTGCTGCTTTGATACCCTTTTTTTCACTATTTTGATGCACAGTTGTTAGTGGCGGGGTAGAACGTAAAGCCTCATCGATACCGTCGAAACCAACCACTCTTATATCTGCAGGTATATTAAGTCCCATAGCGTTAATTTCCTTTATGGCAGCTAAAGCAATAAGGTCACTCATACAAAGTAAAACATTTGGACGAGGCGTAGATGTTAACGCTTCTCTAGCAGCAATTAAGGCAGAATTATGCTTACTCTCAGGTATACTCCACACTCTATCAGCTCTGAGATTAACATCTAACTCTTTGATTGCTCTTTGATAACCACTTAAGCGTTGATGAGCAATTGAACATGTAAAATCTGAACTTGGTAAGTCGTATACACGACAAGTTACATTAGAATCGAGCAATCTCAAGCCAAGAATAGCGATGGCGTCATCTGTTGACTTTATTGCAAGTTTCGCTATTTCATAAGCGGCTTGTTCATTGTCAATTCCTACAGATGCTTTACGATCTATATCAAAATCTGCGGTAACAACTTTTTTTGTTGTCGTTCTTAATTGGTCAATTAACTTTGTATTACGTGGACTACCGTAACAAATAAAGCCATCAACAAAATCAGATACCGCGTTGATATTCTCAGAAGTGCCAGAAAACAATAACAAATTGACTTTACTTTTTTCTAAAACCGATGAAACACCTTTTACAAAATTACTCGCCACCGGATCTGTTATCATGTATTCAACACTGTCAGGTAGCACCAAAGCAACGATATTAAAGCGACCATTTCTTAACGATTGAGCCGCTTTGTTAGGTCCTGAATAACCCATTTTTTCACATGACTCGAGAATATCATCTCTACGCTTTTTAGAGAGTTGATCGGGTCTGTTAAATGCATTAGAGACTGTTGCATTTGAAACACCGAGTTCTTTAGCAACACTTTTAAGCGTCCAAACTTTTTTATCTGTCATGATGACCTTTTTGATTACCTTAAAATTTCAGCAGTTTATAATGTTCGCCATAGTATACTTAGTTCTATTATAAACTGAATATTAATTCATGAGCTTTCAGCTTAAATTAAGTAACATATTTAAACTAATAATGCGTGTGCTATTGTTTTCTATGATCTGAATTTGTGCGTGTCTATCAGCTAAATCGACGATTAGCGTTGTACTGTCATCATTTTTTTGCCAATTCATTTCTAATGTTGAAACATTACTATTAACGGTAAATTCACCATTAAAAGCTTCAGTGTTATTTCGTAATTTAATGAGACTAATTATTGCTTTGGTATAAGGCTTATTTAATGCTTGTTCAATGCGCTCATTATTTAGATAAGGGCGATTTATGTCTCGGCCAACATTTGTTTTAGATAATAATGTAATATCATTACCTTCAGCCAGTAAACCAGCGTAATACACCTGTGGTATGCCTGGTGAGAAGAATTGAATCGCTCTGGCAACTAAATAATCAAAGTCATTTTGTCCAAGTGCATCATAGTATGTACAATTTACTTGATATATATCTACATTACTTGCCGCAGCTCCCGTTGCCTTTTTACTTTCGCCAGCACTATTAAAATGAATTGTTTCAACCAGGTTATCGATTTCAACATCATCCAATAAACCAGCCTTACCATTCATTGGGCCAACATCAATAATACCAATGCCATCATGAGTATCCAACACAGTAATACAATTTCTTGGTGATATGTCTAGCCACTTAGCTAATGCGGTGAAGTTCTGACTAAAAATACTGTGTAAAACCAGAGGAGGTAATGCAAAATCATAAACTCGGTCAACGCGTTTAGCTATTTCTATTTGAGTTTGATAATAGGAATGGATCTCTACAAGGGTTTCAATCCCCAGTTTATTAGCGATACTACTTAGCTCATCAATAAATTCAAAAGTTTCGTCAAGCATGAAACAACTTGTTCCCGCTTTTTTCAGTGCGTAACCTGCGGCATCTAAACGGATCATTTTGATATTATTTTCAGAAAATGTTGTTAAAATGCGTTTTAAATAGTCTTTCCCTATCTCAGATGTCACATCTATATCTATTTGATTGTCTGTAAAGGTAGTCCAAAAATCTGCGCTTTCATTATTAGGTAATGAAAAATGAGTAAAACAACTACCAGGTCTAGGACGATATATTTTTTCTTGTAGTGTAGTACTTAAACCGTTCGGGAAAACTTTATCTTTGGTTAAAAATAGTTCCCAAAAAGGAGATTTTTGACCGTTTTTTAATATATCTTTAAATTCTTCAGATTGGGCTGACATATGATTTACGATAAGATCAGCCATCAACTCATGATTTTTACCCAGCTCTTTTATATCATCCCAATTGCCAAGCCTGCTATCGACTTGGGTATGATCTATAGGGTCGAAACCAGCATCACTACCATCTATTGGATAATAAAAGGGTAACAAATGAACACCGGAAAACAAATCTGAAAGTTGCTCATTTAACAAGTTGGTTAATGACTGAGTATCTGCTCCAGTGAGTCTATCAATGTAGGTGATTAGCTGAACATTATTTTTCATAAGTTTACCATTTAATTTTAAGTTGCATCTTAATCGATTAAGCTCTATCTTTATATACAATATAGTATTAATCAAGAATAATTTAATTTTTCTTTAAGATGCTAAGACAAAATAACTAAATAGCGATAAATTTTTTTAGCTATCATTAACATAAAAAGTTTTATTAACTGGGGAAGAATAATGAACCAAACGAATAACTTAACACTAAGCCCACAACTATCTGAAGATGCGTCGGTAAATAGAATTAAACTTCTGACATATATGATGTTTTTTGTTTTTGCGATGACCTCGGATGCAGTAGGGGTTATCATTCCACAATTAATAGAAACCTATCAATTAAATTTAACACAAGCGAGTGCATTTCATTATGTGCCCATGATTTTCATTGCATTGAGTGGTTTGTTCTTAGGATACTTGGCCGATAAATGGGGGCGAAAAGCAACGATTGTTATTGGGTTGGCAATTTTCTCTATCGCATGCTTTTTATTTTCCTTAGGTAGTTCTTTCCTGTATTTTTTATCATTACTCGCTCTAATTGGCATCGCTATTGGTTTATTTAAAACAGGTGCGTTAGCGCTTATTGGTGACATATCTTCGTCAAATAAAGATCATACGTCGACGATGAACAAGGTAGAAGGATTTTTTGGTATAGGTGCTATGGTAGGTCCTGCGATTGTAAGTTACTTACTCGTTGCTGGTATATCTTGGAAGTACTTATACATAAGTGCTGGTGTGTTATGCGCACTACTATGCTTGGCCGCAATGAAAACTAAATACCCAGTTAGCAAACCAAGTACGGAAGGGAAAATAAATTTAAAAAGCTCACTTAAGGTAATGAAAGACCCTTATGCGATGGGATTTTCATTGGCAATAGCGTTATATGTTGCCACAGAAGTTGCCATCTACGTTTGGATGCCAACACTCTTGGCTGATTATACAGGCTCTCTGGTTTGGCTGGCTACATACTCACTCACTATTTTCTTTGCTTTAAGAGCGGGAGGTCGATTTTTAGGAGTATGGATGCTAAAACATTTTAACTGGCAAACAGTGATGTGTTGGTTCTCGTTAGCCGTATTTTTGTGTTATTTAGGCACGGCAATAATGGGTGTTGAAGCAGCAGTTGTACTATTGCCACTTTCAGGTTTATTTATGTCGATGATATATCCGACCCTTAATTCTAAAGGGATCAGTTGTTTCCACCCATCAAAACATGGTGCTGTTGCTGGAGTTATTCTGTTTTTTACCGCTGTTTCTGCCGCAGTATCTCCACTTCTTATGGGCATTATCAGTGATCTGTTTGGTCATGTATCTTATGGCTTTTACTTAGCAACATTCTTTTCAGCTATTCTAGCGTTAGCTGCTATTTATAACCTGATAGCTGATCCCACTCAGCATAATCCTCAAAACTAAATCTTATTATTTATCAGTAGATTAATAAAAAAACAAAATTGAATATAAAAAATAACTTGCAAAATGACTGCATCTTACACAATAATCAACTTAATCGATTAAGTGGGTCGTTTTAGCAGAAAGATTTTAAAATATAAAACATACTATAAAAAAACTTGGGGAAGTAAATGAAACATACAACATATAAAAAATTAATATTAAGTACATTAGCCATGGCTATATGCTCGAGCTTAAGTGCAGCGGAAACAACCAAAACGAAAGTAGAAAATAAAAAAGGCATCGATTTTGAGCGAATCGTAGTAACAGGTGCCACGGGTAAAGGCACAACAGTGATGGCATCAAGCGTTTCAGTAAGTACTATCTCTGGTGATCAAATAGAAGTAGCAGCACCAAGAAGTAGTGCAGAGGCATTTAGAAATATCCCCGGGGTTCGTTCTGAAGCATCAGGTGGCGACGGTAACGCTAACCTTGCGGTTCGTGGTCTTCCTGTAGCAGCAGGTGGCGCTAAATTCATGCAAATTCAAGAAGATGGTTTACCTATTCTACAATTTGGCGATATCGCTTTTGGTAACACAGATATTTTCTTACGCATAGATTCTACAATGGCTTCTATTGATGCTATTCGTGGTGGTTCTGCATCTACACTTGCTACAAATGCTCCTGGCGGCATAATTAATATCGTTAGCAAAAATGGTAAAACTGAAGGAGGTAGCGTAGCTACAACAATCGGTTTAGATTACGACTCCACTCGCACAGACTTTGAATTTGGTGGCGACATTAACGACTCTACCTATTTCCATCTTGGGGGGTTCTACCGTCAAGGTGAAGGTGTACGTGATACTGGTTATACGGGTAATAAAGGCGGCCAAATTAAAGCTAATATAACTAAAGAGTTCGATGCTGGTTACGTTAGACTTTATTTCAAACACTTAGATGATACAACAACCGCTTATTTACCTATGCCTGTTTATGCTGATGGTTCTTCAGTTGAAGGGTTTGATGCTTCAACTGGAACTCCGCACACTCCATATCACACCTCTATGATCACAACAGATGGTGCTGGAAATGGACGTCTTGCTGATATGCGTAATGGCATGAGTCCGAAAGTTGATGCGCTTGGTTTTGAAGCTGTATTTGATTTAGGCAATGACTGGTCTGTTGAAAACAGAATGAGAATTTCTCGCACTAAAGGTAGCTTTACTGGTCCATTCCCTGAAAGTATTCAAGGAAGTCAAGGCTTAGCTGACAGTATAGCGGGTGCTGGTGCAACATTAACTTATGCAAATGGTCCACAAGCAGGTAATGCTTATACTGCTGATAACCTCATGCGTATTCACTCATTTGATGTCGAAATGACTAACCTTGATTTTATGGTTAACGATTTTAAATTAACAAAAATAATGAATGATACGAGTTTTACATTTGGTTTATATAACTCATCTCAAACCATTCAACAATCGTGGTTATGGAATTCTTACTTATATGAAGTTAAAGGCCAAGATGCTGCGCTTGTTGATGTAAGTGCCGCTGACGGTACTGAATTTTCTGACAATGGTGTTATTGGATACGGTGTTCCAGCTTGGGGTAACTGTTGTACGCGTAATTACGATCTACAATATGAAGTTTCTGCTCCATACGCAGCGTTTAGCACAAGTTTTGATAACATCAATGTAGACGGTAGTGTTCGCTTTGACAGTGGAACAGCAACGGGGACTTTCGCAGGCGCTGCTCAATCGACAGTTGACATGAACGGTAACGGCAGTATTCATCAAATCGAAACGAGTGTTTCAAATGTAAACAACGCCGATGCTAACAATGTAAATTATGATTGGAGCTACGTGTCTTACTCTTTAGGCGCTAATATTCAAATTAATGACGACTTAGCTGCATTTGGTCGTATCAGCAAGGGGGCTACCGCTAACGCAGACCGCTTGGCTTTTGGTAAAATAGATGCTGCTGGTGTTGCAAAAGATGAAGATATTTATGACGAAGTAGATCAATTGGAATTGGGTGTTAAATTCCGTCAAGATAACTTGTCTGTCTTTGCGACAGCGTTCTTTGCACAAACGCAAGAGCAAAATTTTGAAGCAACTAGTCAACGATTTTTTGACCGTGAATATGAATCACAAGGTATCGAAATTGAATCAACTTACTATGTTGGTAATTTTGATGTACGTGCTAACTTAACGTGGACTGATTCTGAAATAACTAAAGATTTTGTTAACCCAAGCGTTGTTGGTAATACGCCAAGAAGACAAGCCGATGTTGTTTACTCTATAACAGGTCGTTATAACTTCAATGAAGGTTCAGCGGGTGTTAACGTTATTGGTACTTCAGATTCATTTGCTCAAGATAACTTTGACCAAACTGATCCTAACGCACTTATATTAGACGGTTATGTTCAAGTAAATGCCTTTGCTCAATACCGTCTTTCTGACGCATTTAGTGTTTCCTTAAATATTAACAACGTTTTTGAAACTGTGGGGATCACAGAAGCAGAAGATGCTACAGCTGCTTCTGCCAAAACTATTATCCGTGCAAGATCAATACAAGGTCGTTCAACGACTCTTACGTTTAAATACGAATTTTAATCCTAAATTATAATATTAGAAGTATTAACTAGCCCATTTAATATGGGCTTTTTTTCAAGGTAAATCTATGTTTTCTTTAATCAGTTATGGCGAAGTGTTAGTCGATTTTCTGCCAACGTCAGTCAATGACCCAAGTTACATTCCGTTAGCAGGAGGTGCGCCTGCCAATGTCGCAGTAGCTTATGCTAAGTTAGGTGGAGCAGGATACTTTGCTGGAGGTGTTAGTGAAGACAATTTTGGTAACATGCTCATGCAAGCATTAGAAAATGAAGGCGTTAATACCGATTTCGTTAAAAGAATAGCAGGCGCAAATACCGCTTTAGTATTAGTTAGCTTAGACTCTTGTGGTGAGAGAACATTTAATTTCTATCGTCATAATACTGCCGACATGCAATATGGCATCTCTCAAGTTGATAAAATCAACTGGAAAAACATGGGTTTTTTTCACTTTTGTTCAAACACCTTAACTAGCCAGCCAATGTATAGCGATACGCTTTATGCGATAAAAAATGCGAAAAGAAATAAGGTATTAATTAGCTTTGATGTAAATTTACGCCAACAACTTTGGCAAGATTTATCCCTATTGATGTCCCGAGTTGAAGCCTGTATCGAAGAAAGCGATATAGTCAAATTGAGTAAAGACGAAGCCGAATACTTAGCAAAAATAAAGCAGGTTGATGTCGATGTTTATGTACAATATTTACTATTACTTGGCGCTAAACTTATTGTCATCACTGATGGTCCAAACCCTGTTCAAGTAACTTGCGCTAGTTTTTCAATAATGCTTAAAGTACCTAAAGTATCTCCCGTTGATACTACTGGCGCCGGTGATAGCTTTATTTCAGGTTTTCTATTTTCACTCGCCAAATCTGTGGAAAATGATGAAAGTATAGATACATTATATGAAATTATTGAGCAACGTGAATACGTTTCTGTTGCGGTGCTATTTGGCGCTAATTGTGGTGCTTTTACCTGTCAGAAAAAAGGGGCCTTCACGGCATTACCACACTTAACTGATATCTAATACTCGACATAACTTACTCTTACTTACCTAGGACCGACATGCAATCTAGAGAAAATCTTAATAGTTGGCAGCAATTAACAAAACATGCACAACTAATGAAAAATCAACATATGAAGGACTTATTCGCAAAAGATAGTCAGCGATTTAGTAAATTTTCAATAAAACTGCCTTCTATACTGTTAGATTATTCTAAAAATGCGATCACAGAAGAAACTATTTCGCTATTAACTGACCTAGCCAAAGAGTGTGAAGTAGAAAAATGGCGAGAAAAATGTTCAGCGGAGAACGTATTAATAAAACTGAAGATCGTGCTGTTTTGCATACAGCATTAAGGGATCGCTCCAAAAAACCACTTTGGGTCGATGGAAAAAAAATTTCAGAAGACATTGAAAAAACACTAGAACAAGTTAAAAAATTTAGTGATGATATTCGTCAAGGTTTATGGCGAGGATATTCGGGCGAGCGTATCACCGATATAGTAAATATTGGCGTTGGTGGTTCTAATTTGGGACCTCAAATGGTGACTGAGGCATTAAAAAGGTTTAGTGATAACTGCGTTAACGTCCATTATGTGTCGAATGTTGATGGTACTCAAATAGCTGAAGTACTGCGGCCATTAAATCCAGAAAAAGTGCTATTTATTGTGTCGAGTAAAACATTTACCACGACAGAAACCATGTTAAACGCTAAAACAGCGATAAAGTGGCTAACGGCGTCTTCATTTGATCATTCCGTGATTGAAAAACATTTTATCGCCGTTACTGCCAATAAAGAAAACGCCATAAAATATGGCATATCAGCAGCAAACATCTTTAATATGTGGGATTGGGTTGGCGGACGATTTTCATTATGGTCTGCTATCGGCCTTCCTATTGCGATCAATCTTGGTTTTGATCATTTCAAAGCGCTATTAGATGGCGCTTATGAAATGGATTGCCATTTTTGTAATACGCCAATAGAAAAGAATATTCCGGTAATATTAGCGTTATTAAGCCTATGGAATTGCACTTTTTTAGGCGCGCAATCTCAAGCCATTTTACCTTACGACCAATCCTTACATATGCTATCTGCTTATCTGCAACAAGCTGAGATGGAGAGTAATGGTAAATCGGTTAACTGGGATGGTGAAGCGATCTCTTATCCAACCGTTCCGTCAATATGGGGAGAATTAGGCATTAATGGGCAACATGCTTTTTATCAATATTTACATCAAAGTAATAATATTGTTCCGGCCGACTTTATTGGTTCTGTAGAAAGTGTCACGCCTATTGAAGGGCACCATGAAGCCCTCATGTCTAATTTTTTCGCGCAAACTCAAGCGCTAATGCAAGGTGTTAATGAACAACAAGTTAGGGACGATTTAATAGCCAAAGGACGTACACCTAGCTACATAGATAAAGTCGCACCCCATAAAGTTCACAAGGGTAACCGGCCAACCAATACTTTATTAATGAATAAGATTTCGCCCTTTACGCTCGGTAGTTTAATTGCGATTTACGAACATAAAATATTTGTTCAAGGCATTATTTTGCAAATATGCTCTTTTGACCAATGGGGAGTTGAGCTAGGTAAAGGTTTAGCCAGTAGAATAGAAAATGAGCTTCACAATAACTCTATCGATCTCGCTCACGATAGCTCTACCTGGAATCTTATGATGCATTACGAGGAAGTAAAGAATCGCAGTAGATAGAATTATAGCTGACAATACTTAAAATAATTATTATGAATAAACATCCTTATTACTCGATAGATATAGAAAATGGTGCACGAATTATTTTAACACCATGCCCTGGAACTGAGGGAGTTGAACTCGAAGTATCAATAAAAACTTAAAGCAAACCGGTGCAATGGTCTTATTGACTCTGATGTTTGATGAAGGGATGACAAGAAACCATATAGAGTTACTGCCAGATCTATGCAAACAATATGATATTACTTGGATACAATTACCTATAGTCGATGATGAGGTGCCAAATAAAGTATTTGAAGATAAATGGAAGTAATATCAAGCACTCATATTAGTCACCATTGATAATGGTGGCTGTGTAACCATTCACTGTAAAGATGGTAAGGGAAGGACCGGATTAGTCGCGGCAATGATGTTAACTTGCCACGGCTGGCCAATTGAAAAGGTCATAAGCTGTATTCAAAAGGTTCGGCCTGAGGCCCTTAAAAGTCAAAAAACAATTAGCTTATCTCAGATTTTTCTTAGAACAGAAAGAATGGGACCTTTATAAAAGGTGATTCATTCTATCTTTATTTTAATCTCTGCGGGTTTGATTTTCCGCCGCTTGTGGCGTAAGGAAATTGACATTTAACTAATTTAGATACCCATATTCGCGTAGCGAATTTGAGCCTAAGCGAAAAGCATTGGCGCGGGCTAGTTCATGTTTTCATTAATTTTAATTGAAATAATGTGGTATCTAGTTAGTCCTCGTTTCGAAATAATGATCACAAACTAACTGACCATATTTCACTGAAAGTGGTCAAGAATATTATTCTTGTCTCTAGTTAATATAGTTATCAATTGGATTGGTGTATGTTGCCTCGACTGACCAAAGAAATAAATTACTCTTAATTGATTCTTTAACTAGGCTAATATGTTTCACTTTCGCTTGGATTAATTGATTAGTTTTCCAAATAAAGAGAGGTGGATTTCCAAAGGAGTATAATTTTAATGAATAATGAATAATGAATAATGAATAATGAATAATGAA
>NZ_JACGVZ010000091.1:0-802 GCF_014077465.1 Colwellia sp. BRX10-4 | reverse complement strand
ACTCAAAAAAAGCTTCTACAAAAACGCGACGTATAATGCAGATCCCGAAGGAATCGACAAGCGCTGGTCAGCGTGGCTCACAACATGGAAATCTCTTAACGCCAGTACGACCGACCCTAGCACTATCGAAGTAAATAGTGCTTGTTCTGAAGATGAGCTTTCTAAGCAGATGAAATTCGTCAATCCAAAATATAATTTGAGAGAGTGGTTCGTTGTGCCTGCGTATCAGCAAGCGAGCATAGGGAATTACTCGTTAGTGCAAGAGTTGCAGGAAGTCATGACGCAGCCATATGCCGAGCAATCAATTGATATGGAAAAAAAATACTATCGGCTGAAGCCACTTGAGTTCTTCGAAACCGGTGGGTTATCCCATTACAGCTGCTCGTCATGACTTATCGCTTAATGATCAATTTATCTATATCGAGTGCACAATGAGCATAAACATAATCCCTACTATTGACCTGCTTTACGCTGGCCAAGTACCACTAATTCCCGCGCACGCGCCTGCCCCCAATGGTCAGATGTCAGATACACGCGGAAGGCTCTTGGGCGATCTACGCATTTCAGTCACCGACCGATGTAACTTCCGTTGCACTTATTGTATGCCCAAGGAAATCTTCGGAAAAGGCTACCAATACCTGCCACAATCCGAACTATTGAGTTTCGATGAGATCACACGCATGGCGCGACTGTTTGTTGCACACGGTGTTACAAAAATTCGTCTTACCGGTGGCGAACCCCTACTACGTAAAAACCTCGAGGTGTTGGTTGAAATGCTGGCCGCCTTAAAAACACCAAACGA
>NZ_JACGVZ010000044.1:0-12414 GCF_014077465.1 Colwellia sp. BRX10-4 | reverse complement strand
TGTTGATATATCTGTTGATATATCTGTTGATTTATCTGTTGATTTATCAGCAGGAACTCCAATTACCTCCACGTTATAAAATCGATATAGCGGCTTTAAAGAAATGTTCAGCTGATATTCAGTTGCCAAGGTATATAATTTTAAATAAGCTATGGCTATGTATAGTTAGACTCTTTTAACGTCGTCTTTGGAATAACCATGAAATTTGCTTTACCGTTAGTTTTTCTTTTTATCGCGATACTTTCTCTTGATGCAATGGCTCAAGGAACGGGTGTATCAGCAAGTACTATGCAAAAAAATAATCAGCAACAGTTGAAAGTGAAAAGTAGTAAAGATGCCGCAAAATTAGCTAAAAGTCGTTTTGGTGGAAAAGTGTTAAAAGTTGAGAATAAAAAGTCGGGTTATCGGGTAAAATTAATTAAAACCGATGGTCATATCATTTCTATTTATGTTGATGCTAAGACAGGGAAGATTAATGGAGGGTGATCACTATGCGGTTGTTATTTATTGAAGACGATATTGCTTTACAGCAAAACCTATATGCCCACTTAACTGCCGCTCATTATTTAGTCGATGTGGCGAGTGATGGCGAAACAGGCTTATTTCAAGGGCAAGAATATCCATACGACGCTGCTATTATAGATGTTGGTTTACCTATAATAGACGGTATCAGTGTGATTAGATCTCTGCGTGAAAAAAATATCGACTTTCCCATTTTGGTGTTAACTGCAAGAGATAGTTGGCAAGATAAAGTGGCTGGTTTAGATGCTGGAGCCGATGATTATTTAACCAAACCTTTTCAAGCTGAAGAATTACTCGCCCGCTTAAATGCACTGATCAGGCGTTCTGCAGGGCAAGCAAGTCCATTAATAAAGAATGGCCCGTTAAGTCTTAATACCAAAAGCTTGCAGGTTGAAGTCGATAATAAGGCAATAAAGTTAAGTAGTTCAGAATATAAGTTACTTGAGTATATGATGCTTCACCTTGACGAAGTGACGTCAAAGGCAACACTGACTGAACATATTTATGACCAAGACTTCGATCTCGATTCAAATGTTATTGAAGTATTTATCAGGCGCTTAAGAAAAAAACTCGACCCAGATAATAGTTATGGTTTTATCGAAACCTTGCGCGGCCATGGCTATAAATTAAAGCGGTTAGATTAATGAGGTCACGTGGATATACCAAGTAAATGAACTCTTTAAAAGTTCGATTATTATTAAGTACGTTAGCGATGACGGTAGTGATGCTGCCTATTATTGGCTTAACCTTATCGAATGCCTTTGAACGGCAATTAAATGTAGCGTTGAAAAACGAGTTAAAAGCCTATAGTTATTCTATTTTTACTGTGGCAGAAGTTGAAAATAATCTCTTGTTAATGCCAGATCTCTTACTAGAAAACCAATTCAATATTAACCAATCAGGCTTGTATGCCTTAATTACCAAACGGTCAAAAGAAACGCAAATAGGTGCGATAAAAAACAAAATACTTTGGCAATCACAATCTCTGCTGACCTTGTCTCTAACGGCGGTATTACCATCGCCTGATGTTGGGCAAACACTGATTTCAAAGATAAACCTAGCGGACAGACCTCATCTACTTTATAGCTTTAGTGCGAGTTTTTCTGATAACGGCCAAGACTTTGAAATAACACTGCACCTGATAAAAGACCAGCGAGCCTTGTTAAACGCCCTCAATGACTTTGAAAAAACATTATGGGCATGGTTGCTGGCATTAATGGTTGTCTTTGTTTTTGTACAAATTTTCTGGTTGTTATGGACCTTAAAACCATTAACCGTATTATCTCAAGAGCTTGAGCATATAGAGAAAGGGCAAAAGAAAGCCTTAGACGCCAACTATCCTCTTGAATTACAACCGGTGACACAGCAACTAAACGCCTTACTGGCATTGGAAGAAAACCAACGAAAACGCTATCGTAATGCCTTGTCAGACTTAGCGCATAGCCTTAAAAATCCACTGGCCGTTATTCAAAGCCAACAGGATATTTCAGCAAGCGCTGGTGAACAACTAACATTAATTAATAACATTATTGAACATCAACTCAAAAGAGCTCAAAGTGCCGGGCAGTCTTCATGGCATTTAGGCGTGAAAATTAAGCCCGTAGTTGACAAGCTGATCAGCACGTTAGCGAAAATATATCATGATAAGAATTTATCATTTGCCGTCAATGTTGATGCAAGTGCAATATTTAAGGGTGATGAAGCCGATTTAATGGAGATTTTAGGAAATCTTCTCGATAACGCCTGTAAAGCGGCTAAGCAGAAAATTGCCATTAGTGTGATTAGTTCTGCAAAAATATTAACGATTGAAATTGCCGATGATGGCGCGGGTATCGAAGCATCTCAACGCGAAATTATTTTATCGCGTGGTGGCAGAGCAGACACCTATCAAGCCGGTCATGGTATTGGTTTAGCTATTGTTAATGATTTAGTCAGTAGTTATCAAGGCCAATTAACCATCAGCAACTCAACAACACTGAATGGTGCTGTTTTTACACTGGTCTTTTAAACCTTTGTAAGCTTTGTTAACAAATAACCGAGGAAGCTGTTCAGGTTACGTTCAGTTTAGTGTTGTTATCTTTGTGTTCTAGAATTAGTCATAAGGATTATAACGATGAAAAAAGTCACGTTTTTATTCAGCTTTGCTGCCTTAGTTAGCTTTAACTTGTACGCTGAGTACCAGCCTTCACAGTCAGCGCTTCAGCAACAAGTGCAACAAGAGCAGCAGCTATTTAGTGAAGCTGAATTAGCACAAATGCTAGCACCCATTGCACTTTATCCCGACAGCTTATTAACTCATATTTTAATTGCTGCTACCTATCCTATTGAAATAATCGAAGCCCATCGCTGGCTAAAGAAAAACACCAGGCTAAATACTGAGCAAGTGGCTCAAGCGGTAAAAGATTTTAATTGGGATGCCAGTGTTAAAGCATTAGTGGCTTTTGAGCGTATTCTTAGCCGACTGAGTGAAAATTTAACCTGGACTCAACAGCTCGGTGATGCTTTTTTACAAGATGAGTCGATATTATTAGAAAGTATTCAACGGTTAAGAAAGCAAGCTCTACTTGCCGGAAACCTGGGTGAAATGGATAATATGGAGGTTAGCTATCAAGACAGTAATATTGTTATTGAAGCAAGAGAGAAGGAGATTGTTTATGTGCCGTATTATGATACACGCATGGTTTATGGTGCTTGGCATTGGTCATCTTATCCTCCTATTTACTGGCAACCTCAGCGTAGTGTTTATGTAAGTCGCTCCAATCCTTTCTATTGGCATGCTGGCGTTCATATTTCGTTTGATTATTTTTTTAGTGCTTTTCATTGGCATAATCGCCAGGTGGTTGTAGCGAATACTCGTCGTTCTTCATATCGCTACTATGAACAGCGTCCTCGTCACTTAATTGCTAATGGTGGCTATGCTAAACGTTGGAGACACCAGCCCGTTCACCGTAAAGGTGTGGCTTATCGAAACAAGCATACTCGCGTTAAGTATAAGGACAAGCGAGTAAGGAGCAGCGAATCTAGCAATAGAAATCATGCTGTCGTGCACAATAAGCTACAAGGTAATACCAAGCGAGCTCTATCTACCATAAGGCACAAGCCCAATGAAAGCGCTCGACGAGTAAACCGTATAACTGACAAGGCGACAAACACTTTTTCAAAACCTGTATCAAAGCCGACAACAAGACAGCACAGATCTTCTAATCAGTCTAAAAAAACTAAAGCCGAAAAGGTTTACCGAGCGAGTCGAACTGTAAATAAAGAAAGGCCCAAACAGCTTGCCACTAACATCGATAAGAAAAGTGCCAAGCAGCATACTTATCGTTCTGTTGATACTTCAATTAGTTCTAAAAGACAAGGTCCAAACAAAAAGCATGATAACCAAAGTAGGGTCATTAAAACAAAGCGTTCAAACGAAAAGCATAATAAACAAAGTAGGATTGTTAAAACAAAGCGTTCAAACGAAAAGCATGATAAACAAATTAGGATAGTTAAAACAAAGCGTTCAAAGACTGATAAGCAACGATATTAGCCACTTTATATTTATAGTGCTGTATTTTTTAAAAGAAATTTGTTGAATGTTAATTCATTTAGCCTTTTTTTATAGATGGTTTATAATCACCTTTTATAATTAGACCAAGCACTCGTTTGGGTCTAACGTCAAATACATTTTATCGAGCGAACTTTAATGAAAAGACTTTTACTTGTTTTACTCTTAATTATATTAAATTCAACCAGCTTTGCTAATGAAGAAGTTGAAGAGTTACCGCCAATAGATCCTTCATTTATGGGTGAACATAATATGGTGCTCTTTGTTCAGCGCTCTGCTATATATGCTTCGGTGATGACAACATATGACAGACCAAGTAATGTGCAGTTATTATATAAAATTGAGAATAAAAATTTAGCACTTTTGCAAACCGTACGTGATGGGCAATTAACGACGATAAAAGCCGAAACTTTTAATTTGCAACGTTTGATGCGAGGCGAGGAAATAGTCATTATGGCTGACGTATACGCAGGGCATTTTTCTCGAGGGGGGATGTTGGTTTATGAAAATATACCCTTAACCTTTGCTAAAAAATTATACGTTCGTGAACTTGACGATATAAAGGATTCAAGTAATCAGCAAGAGTATGACGTTGTTGATTTGAAAAAGAATTATAAAATTTATATTCATAAAATTCAAAAAGCACCTAGTTTTTCACAGATACTAAATATTGATGTAGAAGCAGGGTGCTTGCCACGTTTTCGTACTTCAGTAGCTGTGCCAAAAGAAACTGAACTGCTGTATAAGTTCCTCAATTGCGGCACAATAAGTCCACTCTATTTTGAAAGCATAGACTTTGAAAAATAATTATTATAAATAGAAGCCTTCTTTAAAACGAGGCTTCTAGCGTTAAAGCACGATTGTATAATGATTTAGACTGATTAGTCCTCATCATCAAAGTTGGGCAATACCCCGCTGCGACTGTGCTCAAAAATAAGGGAGGTTTCTACGGTGGTTACTTCGTCTCTTGAGGTAATTGCATTGAAGACAAACTGTCGTAAATGTTCACTGTCTTTAACTGACATATGAATGAAGTAATCATAGCTGCCGCCCATGTGATATAAGCTAACAATTTCAGGAAGTTTAAGTAAATCGTCGCGAAGGTTGTTAACAATATCTTCAGAATAGGGCTGCAAACGAATAGCGGCAATGGCTTCTATATTTCCACCTAAACTTTTGAAATCAATCTCGATACAAGCGCCGGTAATTATATTTTTATGTTTCATACGCTTTACACGCTCTAAACACGTAGAAGGTGCCACCCCTATTTGAGAAGCTAACTCTTTATTAGTGATATCAGCATCGCGATATAAAATGGTTAAAATGCGTAAATCTATATCATCTAATTTTTTCATTATGGTAAGTCTTCTATTTATATAGTAAATTAACACTATACCGACTATTCTCTTATTAACCAATGCACTGTGGTTGATAATCAAACAATTGTCGAATAAACAATGCTTTTCCGAATATTCATCGTTTAACTTTTATTCAGTTTATACTAAAGTGCTTTAAATTAATTTCAATTACACTTTTATAAGGAGATACTGTTGTTAAATTTAGCTTGGCGACATATTATGTCTATGTTCCGATGTCATTACTTCTCATTATAAAAATAATAATAAAAATAAAAAGGCTTACTCTATGACTTTGCTTTGGATACCCCTGCTATCGTTACTCGGCAGTATTATTTCCTCAAGAACGGGAAAATTAACACGTAATCAATCAACTGCGTTGACGTTGTTAATGCCGATCATTGCATTATTCATGACAATTAGCTTAGCGCCAGCTATTTTTGCTGGCAAAGTTATTAGGGAAACAATCTCTTGGATCCCTTTACTAGGTATAGATATCGCCTTTCGTTTAGATGGCTTAGCGCTGTTATTTGTATTTATGATCTTAGGAATAGGCATATTAGTTATCTTTTATGCCCGTTATTACCTCAGTAGTAAAGATTCTATGCCCAAGCTCTATGCTTATTTGATGTTATTTATGACAGCGATGCTTGGTATTGTCATGTCGAATAATATCATTCAGCTCTGGTTTTTTTGGGAGCTAACCAGTATTAGTTCGTTTTTGTTAATTAGCTATTGGTGGCATAAACCTGAGGCACGTAAGGGCGCAATTATGGCCTTAATCGTAACCGGTGGTGGTGGTTTAGCATTACTGGCGGGTTTGCTTTTACTGGGTAATATCGTTGGTAGTTATAATTTAGATGCGATATTAGCGAGCAGAGAAATTATTCAAGCGCATGCTTGGTATGAAATCACTTTAATTTTAGTCTTATTGGGCGCTTTTACAAAATCGGCACAGTTTCCTTTTCACTTTTGGCTACCTCATGCTATGGCTGCGCCAACGCCGGTAAGTGCTTATCTACATTCTGCTACTATGGTAAAGGCTGGGATTTTCTTATTAGCGCGCTTTTATCCTGCATTAGCGGGAACCGATATATGGTTTATTCTGGTGAGTTTAACCGGATTAACTACCATGTTACTCGGCGCTTATATTGCGTTATTTAAACATGATTTAAAAGGGCTGTTAGCCTATTCAACGATCAGTCATTTAGGGTTAATCACCTTATTATTCGGTTTGGATACTAAGCTTGCCGCTGTTGCCGCCATTTTTCATATAATCAATCATGCCATATTCAAAGCTTCATTATTTATGGCAACGGGTATTATTGACCATGAAACGGGTACGCGTGACATGCGGAAACTTAACGGTATGTGGCGATTTATGCCTTATACGGCGACGTTAGCCATGGTTGCTGCGGCCGCGATGGCGGGTGTACCGCTGTTAAATGGTTTCTTGTCTAAAGAAATGTTTTTTGTTGAAACATTGCACCAACAATTACTTGGGTCAATGTCTTGGCTTATACCTGTACTTGCTACCGTTGCAGGAGCATTAGCTGTCGCTTACTCAGCTCGCTTTATTCACGATGTTTTCTTTAATGGTGACCCTATTGATTTACCTAAACAACCCAGTGAGCCACCGCGTTATATGCGAGTGCCTATCGAAATACTGGTCGCTTTATGTTTAATTGTCGGGGTATTTCCTAACTTTATTATTGATGATATTTTAAAAGCAGCGTCTTTTGCCGTACTCGGTGGATATGTTCCTGAATTTAAAGTTGCGTTATGGCACGGTTTTAATTTGCCACTCTTGATGAGTGCTATAGCAGTAATCGGTGGTTTATTTATATATACCCAGCGACGTTATCTATTTCAATTTCAGGCATCTATGCCTAGCTTGAACGCCAAGAAGACTTTTGATGACAGTATATATCTCATTACAAAGTGGAGTCAGCGAAAAATAAACGACATAGAAAATGGTTCTTTACAACGTTATCTAATGTTGATGTTTGTTTTTGTTTTAATCTTTGCTGGTTGGCCATTATTTGAAATGCACCAACTCGGCGGGCAAAAAGAATTGACGCCCATTGATCTTCATAACGCAATTGGCGCAGCATTATTAATGATTGGCGCAATAAGTACGGTGATTTGGTATCGTGCAAGAGTGGTGTCGTTGTTGATGATATCAGTTGTCGGTTTGATGGTGTCTGTCGTGTTTACTCGCTTCTCAGCACCTGATTTAGCCTTAACGCAATTAACGGTTGAAGTCGTCACTATTGTTTTACTGATGTTGGCCTTGTTTTTCTTACCACAGCATTCCCCCAAAGAGTCTAGCTCTACGCGTGTGGTACGCGATTTAGGTATCTCTGCGGCTTTAGGGGTTGTGGTCGCGAGTATTTGCTATGCATTAATTACTCGCCCACTTGAGTCAATATCAGAATTTTTCTTAGCCAATGCTAAAACAGGTGGCGGTGGTACCAATGTTGTTAATGTGATTTTGGTTGATTTTCGTGGCTTTGACACTTTAGGTGAAATTTGCGTATTAGGTATTGCTGCGCTGGGTATTTATAAGCTTTTAATCAACCTACCGTTACTTCTTCCTGTTAGGGATAGTCAAGGGCGACTATGGGCGAAAGAACGTTACCCTATTTTATTAGCCAGTATTTCTCAGTCATTACTCCCCTTGGCATTAATGATCTCGTTTTATATTTTCTTACGTGGTCATAATCTTCCCGGTGGTGGATTTATTGCAGGTTTAGTGACCTCAGTTGCCTTTATTTTACAGTATATTGCACATGGCTCAGCCTGGATATCTACTCGTTTAACGATTAATTATCGGAAAATTATTGCCTCAGGAATTGCTATTGCGACACTTACTGGTGTGGGTAGCTGGTTCTTTGGTAGGCCGTTTATGACTACTTGGTTTGACTATTTCGATATTCCCATCATTGGTAAAATTGAACTTGCCAGTGCACTGATCTTTGATCTGGGTGTTTATATTACAGTTGTAGGTGCGACATTAATGATATTGGCAAGTCTCGGTCAATTAGCGAACGGGCCTAAAGAAGAGGTGAAAACTTAATGGAATTACTTTACGCATCCTGCGTTGGGCTTTTAGTGTCTTGTGGCGTATTTCTAATCTTACGTTCTAGAACGTTCCCTATCGTATTAGGGTTAACAATGTTTTCTTACGCGGTTAATTTATTTCTGTTTTCATCTGGGCGACTTAGTATTAATAATGCGGCGGTGCTTGGAACTTCTTCAGAATATACCGATCCATTGCCACAAGCTTTAGTGTTAACCGCGATAGTTATTGGTTTTGCAATGACTGCCTTCGTGGTTATTTTAGCTATTAGAGGGCGAGCAGATTTAGGCAGTGACCATGTAGATGGCCAGCCAGAAAAAGATAAAAAGGTAAATGTATGATCCAGAATTTGACCTTTTTACCGATTTTATTGCCGATACTCGCGGGTGTTATTTTATTGATGCCTCCCTTTGGCTCCAATAAAAGTACTCGAAGAGTGGCTTCTGTCTTACTGAGCGTTTTTACATTTGCCGTCTCATTGGCTTTACTCCTCAAAGTCCAAGCTGATGGTACTCAGGTTTATGCTATCGGCGATTGGAGTGCACCTTTTGGTATTGTACTTGTTGCTGATCCCCTTTCAACATTATTAGTGTGTTTAACGACATTGCTCGGTGTTGTCTGTGTGTTATATGCGAGTGCCGGAGATGATGATAAAGGGAGTTTTTTTCATCCACTTGTACATTTTTTAATTTTAGGGGTCAATGGCGCATTCTTAACCGGTGATGCTTTTAATCTATTCGTCTTTTTTGAAGTCTTACTTATCGCCTCGTATTCGTTGTTAATGCATGGTGGAGATAAAAAAAATACCCGAGTTGCTTTGCAGTACGTGATCCTTAACCTGGTTGGTTCAGCGATTTTCTTGATTGCTTTAGGGATTTTATATGGTGTATTAGGCACACTAAATATGGCTGATATGGCTCAGAAAGTAGCACTTTTACAAGGTGATGATGTTTATTTAGCCAAAATAGGTGGGATGTTATTATTGGTGGTATTTGCTTTAAAAGGCGCTTTGTTACCACTACATTTGTGGTTGCCCAATACTTATGCAACAGCAATGCCTGTTGTCGCTGCATTATTTGCCATTATGACAAAAGTCGGCGTCTATTCAATGATGCGTGTTTATACGCTTATATTCGGTGATGAAGCAGGCGAATTAACTCATATGGCGCAAAGTTGGTTGTGGTGGTTAGCGATTGCTACCATTGCTATGGGCGCGGTAGGTGTTTTAGCCAGTAAAGATTTAAGAAAGTTAATCGCAAATTTGGTGATTGTGTCGGTGGGGACCTTGGTTGCATTAGTTGCGGTACAAACTATTGAAGCAACTTCCGCAGCTATCTATTACTTAGTGCACTCAACGTTGGTTACAGCAGCACTCTTTATTTTAGCTGATTTAATTGGCCGCCAGCGTGGTGATATTGCCGACCGTATTTCTGCAGGCTCTGCTGTTTCTCAGCCGAAGTTGCTTGGCGCTTGTTTTTTAATTGCAGCGATTGCGGTGATAGGTATGCCACCTTTGTCTGGTTTTATTGGAAAAGTATGGCTGCTTAAAGCAACTTTAAATGCTGAATATACCTTAGTGTTTTGGCCAATATATCTCTTTGCAAGTTTAGCTATATTATTTGCTGTGTCTAAAGCAGGTAGCACGTTGTTTTGGCATCATCATGCTAAAATAACCACTGATACTAAGCAAGAACGTGTTCATCCAGCGCAATTAGTCGCGTTGCTTATTCTCATCTCTGGCCCACCATTAATGACTATTTTTGCTGGACCATTAAGTGAGTATGCCATTGGTGCAGCTACCCAGTTACATGATTTTAATAACAATATTAAACTTATCCTTTCAGGAGGACAGTAATGCGATTAGAAACACGATTTAAATGGCTACCCGCTCCTTTAATGAGTTTGGTACTATTTACTGTCTGGTTGGTGTTAAATAACAGCTTGTCAGCAGGGCATATTTTCTTAGCTACTACTTTAGCGATAGTCATTCCTTTGGTGACTAGTCCGTTTAGAACAAAGCAACCCATCATTATTAAGCCTGGTTTAGCGTTACGCCATTTAGCGTTGGTTTTATATGACATTATTACGGCGAATGTTCAGGTTGCTATTTTAATATTAGGGCCCACTAAAAAATTAACACCTGGGTTTGTTAAAGTACCACTAGACTTAACACACAGTTTACCCATTACTATTTTGGCAAGTACTGTGTCATTAACGCCAGGCACTGTTAGTGCCGAAGTGTACCCTTGGAGAGAAAGCTTAAGTGAAGGTGAAAAGCTTGAACAACAGTTTTTGCTAATACACGTTTTAGATCTTAAAGATGAACAGGCCTTAATAAAAATGATTAAACAACGTTATGAAGCGCCTCTTAAGGAGATGTTTCAATGTTAGAAACTGTGATTTCAATTGTTTTTGCTATGATAGGTTTGTCGTTATTATTAAATGTATGGCGCTTATTAATGGGACCCTCTATACCCGATAGAATACTTGCACTCGATACGATGTATATCAATACAATCGCCTTGATCATTTTATACGGTATGAGTATGGGCACTGCATTATATTTTGAAGCAGCGCTGTTAATCGCTATGTTAGGATTTGTTAGTACTGTTGCGGTATGTAAGTATTTGCTGCGTGGCGATATTATAGAGTAAGGGGTAAGTTATGGTAGAATGGATTATTTCAATATTATTATTAATTGGCGGCTCTTTTGTACTCGTTGGCTCTATTGGCTTAGTAAAAATGCCAGATTTTTTTATGCGACTTCATGGACCCACTAAAGCTACAACACTCGGCATGGCATCCTTGCTAACTGCTGCGATGATCTTTTTTAGTACCACTCATACAGGGTTTAGCGTAAAAGAAATACTGATCTCGCTATTTTTATTACTTACTGCACCTATCAGTGCCTATATGATGATTAAAGCGGCTATTCATCACAAGCTTGAGAGTATAGAACGCACAAAAGGCATAGATAACATTGAAGATGATGTTTAATCTTTTCTAGCGTTAACTCAATAAAGTAGCTGTTAAATTTAAAACACTGAGCATCTTGATGTTCAGTGTTTTTTTATGGTCTTCTTAATAACCATAACCATACCCAATACATTTAGACTTAACATCTATAGAAAAAAGGCTAAAGTTATTGGCTTTTGCAATGATCACTTTTGCTACAAAGATGACATTAGCACTAAAAGGCTAAAGTTGATTTCGGATTAGTTTTTGTATCGATAACTCCTCGTTAAGAGGCAAATAATATGTTGGCTAAAATAAGCGAGGCACGAGTAAATAGCCAACTGTTATTTGTCCTGCCTTAACGACTTGTGATGTGTATTACTCCTTGATTTTTAATATTTACTTACTACTTGATTAGAGCGAAACATCTATAGTTACTTCTCCGTTTAGAGAATTATAAAAGATAGAATACTCAGACTCTACAAAGTAAGTAAATGTACAACTATTGGCACTATACGTTACTTGAAAATCTTGCGTTGTATTAGTTGCTACCGTGGGAGAGTTAGTGTCCAAAACAGCTTCCCACACAGATATACAGTCTGCTGTGTTGTTAAGCTGAGGATTTGCTTCAAATGGAAACCAACTTTGAGCAGGCCAACCAAAAGTATTCATATCCATTAAACTTGTTCCGGTACCATACAGATCAAGGTTATCTACTGGTCCACTATGGCCACCCGCGAGCCATTTTATATGTGCTAATGATATGGCACTTTTAAAAGCACCACCCGTACCTGAAACAACAGCAGCATGTGCATCACTTTGCAAATTAATAAATTTTGGTAGAGCAGTTGCAGAAAGAATACCTAATATTACAATAACAACAACTAACTCTATCAACGTAAAGCCTTTAACTTTATTCACTGCTTACATCCTAAATGACTAAATGACTA